>PMCP01000126.1:0-3414 GCA_003155415.1 Gammaproteobacteria bacterium
CGGCCGTGCCGAGCTTCGCGCGCGAGCTCGGCGTACCCTGTTCCACCTGTCATTCGAGCTTTCCACAGCTCAACGCGTTTGGCCGTCAGTTCAAGCTCAACGGCTACGTGCTCGGGCCGGCAGCGAACAACGGAACGAAGGGCCAGGACTCCGACGGACACCCGACGCTGAGCCTCGATTCATTTCCGCCGTTGAGCGTGATGCTGGAGACCGCCCTCACCGGATTACAGAAATCCATCCCCGACACGCAGAACAACAACGTTGAGCTGCCGCAAGAAGCCAGTCTGTTCTTTGCCGGTCGCATCGGACCGCAGATCGGCTCGTTCGTGCAGCTCACCTACTCGCAAGCGGACGGAGAGATCGCCCTCGACAACGCGGAGATTCGTTACGCGAAGTCCGCCATGCTTCACGGCAAAGCCGTCACCTACGGCGCTTTCGTCAACAATAACCCGACGCTCGAAGACCTCTGGAACACGACGCCCGCTTGGCGATATCCGTGGGCCGGACCGAGCGTCGTACCCGATCCCGTGGCGACCCCGTTGATCGATGGTGCGCTGGCTCAGGACGTGATGGGCGTCGGCGGCTTCGCGTCGTTTCACGGCAAGTTCTACGTTGCGTCCGGACTATATCGCTCGGCCCACGTCGGCAGCTCGAGTGCGACCGCCGACAGCGCGAACACGATCGACAACGCCGCTCTCTATTGGCGGCTCGCATGGCAACGCTCGCTCGGCAAGAACTACGTCGAGTTCGGTACCTACGGGTTGCACACGCGGCTGCGTCCGCTGGGCCTTACGGGCGCGACTGACAACTACGACGACTACAGCCTCGACAGCCAACTCGAGCGCCCTGTCGGGAGCCGCTCGTTCGTCGTGCACGGCAGCTACACGCGCGAGCATCAGGATTTGAACGCGAGCTTCGCGGCGGATCTGGCCGAGCGGCAACGCTACCAGCTCGGCACACTGCGACTGGACGCTGGCCTCCAATCGGCGAAGCTGGGCTACATGCTCGGCATCGCTCGCACGACGGGCGACGCGGACGCGCTGCGTTTCGTGCCTGAAGCAATCACGGGAAGCGCAAACGGTACACCCGACAGCACCGCCTTGATCGGCGAGGTGATCTACTCGCCCCTGCAGAACATACAGCTCCGCGTGCAGTACCGGCACTATGCGCGCTTCAATGGGGCGACGACGAACTACGACGGGTTTGGGCGCAATGCCGCCGATAACGACACGNNTACACCGAGGCGTCTTCGCGACCCATCGCACGCAGCCAGCGATAGTGAGAGCGTAGCGCGGACAGCACGGTCGCGTTCTGCTTGTAGCGGACGCCGAATTCGTCGCAAATCTGTTCGACCAGCGGCGCGATGGCGGGATAGTTCACGTGGCAGATCCTGGCGAACAGGTGATGCTCGATCTGAAAGTTCAGCCCGCCCACCAGCCAGCTCGCCACTCGATTGTCGCGCGCNNCGGAAAGTCGGCCAGCTCCACACAGTGGGCGAGCTGAAAGACGACTCCGAGCACGACGCCGATGACGATGGCCGTCACGGCGTACACCGCCGCAACAGCCGCGACCGGATGCAGCGCCAGCGGCAGCGCGAACGCGAACGAAAAGAACACCACCTTGCCGACGATGAATACGGCCAACTGCCGGGCATCCGGCCGCGGACATCGCTGCCCGCCCATGCGGCACGTGAAAACAAGGCGAAAGTCGTCGTAGAAGTGCCACTTGAACACCAGCACGCCATAGAGAAACCAGGCGTAGAAATGTTGCCAACGATGTATCCAGGCTCGCCGATGATGCGGCGATAGCCGGCCGAGGCCGGCCAGGTCGATGTCGGTGTCGTAGCCGACGACGTTCACGAACGTGTGGTGGAAGACGTTGTGCTTGCACCGCCAAAAGTACGAGCTACCGCCGACGATATCGAGCGTCATGCCCATCATTCGGTTAACCCAAGGCCGATAGGAATAGGCCTCGTGATTCGCGTCGTGCATGATGTTGAAGCCGATCGCGACCACCGTGAGCCCAAGCCCGATCGCGAGCGGCAGAACTTGCCACCACGCAGACGCGACGAACAAGAGCAATAGATAGGTGGCCACGAACGCCGCGAGGATGATCACGGTTTTCAGGTACATCGCGGGGCCGCCGCGTTCGCGGCGCCCCATCGCTAGCAAGTGTGCCTTAACCCGGCGCTTGAGCTCGACGTGAAATGCGTTGTCGCCGCTGAATCTGAGCCGGCGATTCCCCGTGCCCTCCGATTCGGGGCCCGCGACATCGCGAGGCGGGGGAATGGTCAGGGTGGGCCTTCGAGGTCATGAGAAGCGAATCCGCTGTGATCGCCGGTACTCTACACGGGTCCGCAAGTCCCGCTATGTTGGGTACCGCACATAGCCGCCTGCGGAAAATCCCGCATGAATCAGGCGCGCATTGTCCGGGCGATGCTTAGAGCTTCGGGGCCACGTGCGTGCTCGACTTCACGCGCCACTGCCCTGGGCCGGTCTTCTCGTACACCTCGTCGTCGGAGCCGCCGGCCTTCAGAAACACGCGGCCCGTGACCACGTTGTCCTTGGCCGCGATCCGGACGCCCGAAGTGAGCAAGCGTGAGACGCCCTTCGGATCGGGCTCGTAGTAGTCGCCCGCCTTCGCGCCCGCGAGCTTCTGGATCGCGAGCATCTCGCGTGCGTCGAGGCCAGCCGCCTTCTCGGCCGCCACGACAACCGTGCGCGACGCGATTCGCCAGCCCTTCGGCGTCTTCGTGTACTCGTCTTCATATTCCGCCGCACCGAGGCTCACGACGCCCTTCGCACCGGACTTCGTAGCTTCGATCGCGACGCTCGGCGGATTCGCGCCGCCTGGGCGTGCGGGTTGGTCGCCCGTGCAGTGACGCTCGCTCTGCACCAACAGAACCAGCTTCTCGCGCCCGACCATTCGACCGCGAAAGCCACTCGCAAACGAGCCCGTGTCGGGAACGAACAAGTCCGCAAACTCTTCCGCCTTGCAACCGAAGAGCGCCTGCATGTAGCCGGCGCTCAATTCCTGGATCGCGGCTTTGTCTTCCGCCGTCAAGCTCTGCGCCTGCGCCGTTGCGCACGTCGCAGCCAAGCACGCGCTGATGAATAGACCACGACCGTGCGATTTCAAAATACTCATACGCTCCCCTAAACCCTATGCCCCGCCATCTCCGGTTGCCGATTCGCCCGCCTTCAGCGGCGTATGTCCGATCAGCGCCCAGTCATTGTAAGGCGCACGCGGAGCTTTGATCTCCTTGCGCACGCGCAGCCGGTCGATCGCGCTGTTCACCCTCTTCTCGGCGTCCGGTTGCGAAACGCGGTTGCGCCCTTTCTCACGCAACAGTCGTTGCGCTTCCAGCGGCACGCTACCGCTGTACGGGCGCTTGCCGTCTGCAAGCAAAGCCTT
>PMCP01000126.1:3474-3926 GCA_003155415.1 Gammaproteobacteria bacterium
CCGCCGCCCTTCAGGCCGCGATCGGGCAAGTACACGTAGCTCGCGTCGGCGCCCGCCTGCTTCCACACGGCCGTTTGGCACTTCAGCGCGTCCAGATTCGCGAGACCCATCTCGGACGCGACCACCACGATCGGTAAACCCGCGTAATGCGTGAGCTTGCTCGGATGGTCGCCCTGCATCGCGCAGCCGTTCTTGTCCACGGCCTTGAAGTCCGCGGCCAGCTTCGGCTCGGCGGCCCACGTCGTCGCGAGCGGCGGGCTGTTGTTGAAGCCCGCGGCGAACGGATTGGCGCCCGCGGCCTCGAAGCCGATTACGCCGACCACCTTCGCGCGATTCAGGTCCGGTACGCGGAACGTGCTGCCGCCGCCGGCCGAATGCGCCAGAAGAATCGCTGGGCCAATCTGATCGAGCAGCGCGGAGATGGTCTTCGCCGCTACGGGGTCACCGCAGTA
>PMCP01000126.1:3960-7284 GCA_003155415.1 Gammaproteobacteria bacterium
TACACATCCCAGCCGTCGGCCACGAAGTAATCGGCCCAGCCGTCGCGGCCGTCCGGAGTCTGCAACCAGTCGGTGCCCTGTCCGCCGCCGCCGTGAATCAGGACGATCGGAGTCGTGTGCTTCTTGTTCACGGGCAGCATGTACTGCACGAACATGGGGTTCGCGACGTCGACCGAGCCTTTGTCGCCTTCCTTCGTCGTGTAGCCGACGAACTTGGCGCCCAAATCGCGAAGTGTGAGCGGACCCGCTTCGCCGCCGGCGAATGCCGTCGACGCGAACACGGTGGCCGCCACCGCACCTACGAACACGTACGAGCTCTTGCTGAACATTGTTGACCCCCAATCACCACGACTCATCGGGCTACCCGGTTTGGAACCGCGGGCCGCGCCGTTCTGATCACGGAGTTTGCTGACTCGGCGCACACAAAAGCAACACGAACACTCGACCGCAACGCGGCTCGAGGCGCAGAATCGGCGGGGTAGTCACTAATGCTCCGGGGGGATTCATGAGACTTCCACTACTAGTAGTGGCCGGCCTGCTGCTGGGCACCACCGTTTCGGCCCGGGCGGCCGAGCCCACCACGCCCGAAAGTCTGGTGGTCGCGGCCAAACGTGCCGCCGGCCAGGACTACGCGGGCACCTTCCTGCGGATCTGCATCGCGCCCGACAATCTGAACTTAAGCGGTCCGCGGCCACCCGCTACTCTCGCCACGCGCGTCGTGCCCGATCGAGCCACGTGGTACGCGCAACCCTACAAGGTGTTCGACAACCTCTACTTCGTCGGCACGCAGATCCATTCTTCGTGGGCACTCACCACGAGCCAAGGCATCATCATCATCGACACGCTGTTCGACTACGCCATCGAACCCGAGATCGTCGAAGGTCTCACGAAACTCAAGCTCGATCCGCGCACGATCAAATACGTGTTGATCAGCCATGCGCACGGCGATCACGACCAGGGACCGGCGCTGCTCCAGAGCCGCTACGGCGCTAAAGTCGTGATGGGCGCCGCGGACTGGGAGTCGACGTTGAAGCGCGACTCCACGTACCCCGGCGGTGTGCCGAAGCGCGATATCGCGGTCGACGCGGATGGCACCAAGATCACGCTCGGCGATACCACGGTGACCGTCGTGGCGACACCGGGCCACACGCCCGGCACGCTCTCCTTCATCTTCCCCGTGAAGGACGGAGGCCGCGCGCTCACAGTGGCGTACTCGGGCGGCACGGCGTTCAACTTCCCGCGCCTGGCGAACAACTTCGCGATCTATCGCGACAGCGCGAAGCGCATGGGCGAAGCGGCCGGCGCGGCCGGCGCCACNNCGTTACTTCGAGATGCAGGGCCTGTGCGCCGAGTCGCAACGCCTATCGATGAACTGATATGCGGCGCGAGGCGCTCCCGTTACTGCTAGCGCTCGCCTGCGCGCTCGGCGCATCGGCCACCGCGCTCGCGCAATCCGGCCAGGAACCGCCGCTGGTCGTGCTCTCGCCCAAGGCGAAGTCCGGGGGTTGGACCGGCGTGCACCATCCGCATACGAAGCTCTCCGACGTGCTCGCACGCCACGCAGGGCAAAAAGACTGGACCGAAACCATCGTCGACGACGAGAGCCTGTTCGCGCAGTGGATCTCGATGGCGCCGAAAGAGAAAACGCCACGTCGCATGAACGGCGACACGCGCGAATGGTGGATCGTGCAATCGGGTTCGCTGAAGTTCACGGTTGAAGGCCGTGAGCCGGTCGTCGCAACGAAGGGAGTCATGGTGCAGGTGCCGTATCGCACGCTGTACCAGATCGAGAACGTCGGCAACGAGCCCGCATTGCGCTTCGAAGTGAACGTCACGCGCGCACGCAAGCTGTACCCGATGGACGAGACGCCCACGCCTCTAGCGGGCTTCGACTATGTGCCGACGAAGGTGACCGGCGGCCGCGGCACGCTCGACGCGGAGAACCGACCCGTCGTCGACTTCAACAAAGTCGTCGCAGGCGAAGAGCGTGCGGGACCGTTCGTCAGTGACGACCGCTCTTTCGCGAACATCATCGTCGGCAACTACCAGCGCCCCGCGCCAACCGACAAGGGCCACTTCCACGAGGAAGGCTCCGAGTTCTGGCTGATCATGCTGGGCAAGATCCGCTACAAGATCGAAGGCCTCGCTGAATTCGAGGCCGAGCCCGGCGACGTGGTCTACGCGCCGCGCCAGACGTGGCACCTCGCGAGTAACGGCGGCGCGCCAGGGCTCCGCTCCTGCCGGCTCGCCATGAACGGATTCCCGTATCAGGCGCATATGTGGGAGCCCGATTGAGAGTGCTCAGCCGGGCGCCGCGCCTTGCGTGTTCACGTACACGGCGTAGAGCGACTGGCTCGCAGCCATGAACAAGCGGTTGCGCTTCGGGCCGCCGAACGCCACGTTCGCGCACACTTCTGGAAGACGGATGCGGCCGATCAGGGCGCCCGCGGCATTCCACACCGTCACGCCGTTGTAACCCACGGCGGCGCCTGCGTTGCTCGAGCACCAGAGGTTGCCGTAAACGTCGGCGCGCACACCGTCGGTGCGGCACGCGACACCGTCGACCTTCATCTCGGCGAAACGTTTGATGCCGGACGCGCGGCCGTTCGTGCCCACGTCGCCGACGTACAGATCGCCGTTGGCCACGACGTACACCTTCTTGTAGTCCGGCGAGAACACGACGCCGTTCGGCGCGCCCGGCAATTCGTTGGCGCCGATCGCGATCGCCACCTGGCCTTTCGCGTCGACGCGGTACACGTTCGTCGGCAACTCGCGCTTCGACGTGCCTGCCCCGACCCGCTGGCCCACGCGCGACTGCAGCCGGCCGTCGGTATTGCTCGGTCCGCCGGCCACGTCCGGCGCGCCCTCGTACAGCTGGCCGCCAAACGGCGGATCGGTGAACCAGTAGCTGCCGTCGGGATGCGGCGCCACGTCGTTCGGCGAGTTCAGCGACTTGCCGTCGTACGCGGCCGCGAGCACGGTGACGCTGCCGTCGTTCTCGTAACGCACGACACGCCGCGTCAGGTGCTCGCACACCACCTGCCGCCCCTGGAAGTCGAACGTGTTGCCGTTGCTGTTGTTCGACGGCTGACGGAACACGGTCACGCGGCCGTCGTCCTCGAGCCAGCGCAGCTGACGGTCGTTCGGGATGTCGCTCCAGACAAGGTAGCGTCCCTGGCTCGACCACGCGGGCCCTTCGGACCACAGTGCGCCGGTGAAGAGGCGCTGGATCGTCGAGTTGAACACGCGAATGCCGTTGAAGGCGGGATCGACGACCAGCACGTCGGGATCGGGGTAGAGCGCCGGCGGAGCGCCGGGCGAGAA
>PMCP01000169.1 GCA_003155415.1 Gammaproteobacteria bacterium
CGCGTCGACGACGTGATCAACGTGGCGGGCCATCGCCTTGGCACGGCCGAGGTGGAAAGCGCGCTCGTCGCGCATGCGAAGGTGGCGGAGGCCGCAGTCGTCGGCTTCCCGCACGACCTGAAGGGCCAAGGCATTTACGCGTACGTCACGCTGAAGACGGGCGAACCACCGACCGACGCGCTTCGCAAGGAGCTCGTGGCCTGGGTGCGCAAGGAGATCGGCCCGATTGCGAGCCCGGACTTCGTGCAGTGGGCGCCGAGCCTGCCGAAGACGCGCTCCGGCAAGATCATGCGGCGCATCTTGCGCAAGATCGCGGCGAACGACTTCAACGAGCTCGGAGATACTTCGACGCTGGCCGATCCGGCCGTCGTCGACGACCTCATCGCGAACAGAGCCGGGCGCTGATCGCCGCAGCTACTTCGGCTTGAATTCCGCCGGCTTCGCCGAGCCTTCGCCGAAGAAGAACTTCTGCATCTCGTCTTCGAGGTACTTGCGCGCCTTCGGCTCGATGGTCGAGAGCTTGTACTCGTTGATCAGCATCGTCTGATGCTTGAGCCAGCGCTGCCACGCGACCTTCGACACGCTCTCGTAAATGCGTTGGCCGATCGGCCCGGGATACGGCGGGCGATCGAGCCCTTCGGAATCGGGGCCGAGCAGCACGCAAGTGATTTTTCTAGACAAAAGTTGACTCCGTCTTCAGCAGCAGCGCGGCGACCGGGAGCCGGCACGCCGACGGCAAGCGTAGTGCCGAGCTTGTACCAAAGCCAGTCGGGGCGATCCATCACGGCGGAGGGCGACGCGGCGAGCGTCAGCAGCTGCGGCATGAGGTCGAGATCGAAGTGNNCGCTCGCACCACGCTTCCGCGGAATCTTCGAGCGGCAGCTCGGGCAGGCTGTAGAGCCCACCCCAAATGCCTTCCGCGGGACGGCGCTCGAGTAACACGCGGCCGTCCGGATCCTGAACTACGAGCACGGCCACCTGCCGCTGCGCGCGTTCGCGTTTTGGCCGCGGCGCAGGGTACTGCGCCTGAGTGCCCTCACGCGCCGATGCGCAATCTTGGACGAGCGGGCACACGGTGCACGCCGGTCGGGCGCGCACGCACAACGTTGCGCCGAGATCCATGATCGCCTGGGTGTAGTCCGCAACCCGATCGTGCGGCGTATGCGCTTCGGCGTGCACCCACAACTCACGCTCCACGCGCGGCGCGCCGGGCCAACCGGCCACGGCGTGGTAACGCGACAGCACGCGCTTCACGTTGCCGTCGAGAATGGGCCACCTTTGGCCGTGGGCCTGAGCCAGGATCGCGCCTGCCGTCGAGCGGCCGATGCCGGGCAGCGCATGCAGCGCGTCGAAGTCTTGCGGCATTTCGCCGCCGTGCTCCGCGGCGACGGTTTTCGCGGCACGCCATAGGTTGCGCGCCCGCGCGTAGTAGCCGAGGCCGCTCCACGCGCCGAGCACGTCGTCGAGCGGCGCTTGCGCAAGCGCCGCGAGACTCGGAAACCGCGTCATGAATCGCTCGAAGTACGGCACGACCGTGCCAACCTGCGTCTGCTGCAGCATGATCTCGGACACCCACACCGAGTATGGTGTGCGCTCACGCTGCCAGGGCAAGTCGTGGCGGCCGTGCGCGTCGAACCACGCGAGCAAGCGCGGCGCGAGTGTGGGTCTTACGAGAAGACTCACCGGCCGAGGCGCTCGCGCAGCTTGTCGCGCAGGCTCTCGGTTTTCTCTTCCAGTTTCTTGCTGACTTCCTGTTGGACGCGCGCTTTCACGAGTGCGCTGAAATCCGGCAGCACGGTGGGAGCGGAGACGGTGCCCGTCACGCGCAGCGGCACGGTGGAGCCCGCGTACTTCGCCATGTCGGGATCCGCCTGCAGCGCGGGACCATCGACGAACGTGGCCTTCAGGTCGAAATCGACGGCATCGTTCAGCAGGTTTACCGTGCCGGCGCCGGCCAGCGACATGAAGTCGAGCTTGCCGTTCAAGTCACGGTTCGTCAGCACTGCGTTATCGACCTTGCCAGATGCTGCGAGCGAGCTGAACTTCGTGTGCGCGGTTCCAGCCGGGCGATCCGGCACCGCAGCCTTGTCGAGACGCGCGCGTGCGCGGCGCAGCTCGTACCAGAGGTCGAGACCCTCGATCGAGCCTTCGGTGATCGTGAACGCCACATCGCCGTCGAGGCCTTTGCGCATCGCGCCCAAGTTCGAGCCAGACGCGACGAGATTCAGCTTCAGCTTGCCGGTTCCCGTGATGTCGGCCGAACCGAGTAGATCCTGCCCGAGCTTCGCGAGGTCCACGCCGTCGAGACTCTGCTCGAGTGTCACGCGCGCGGCGTTGCCTTCGATCTGCAGCTTGATATCACCGGCCGTCTTGCCGCCGTAGAGCTGCGCGCTCGGCGTGAGCGCGAGTGCACCGTTGTCTGCGTTCAAGGCGAACGCGGCGTTCGTGAGCGTCATGCCGCTGAACTTCGCGCGGCCGAACTTGAGCTCACCGCGAGCGTCGAGCTTCTTCAGCGCGTCCAGAGGCAGATTCACTTCGTCGAGCGAGCCTTCGTCCGAGTTCTTGGACTTGTTCGACGGCGGCAGATAGCGGTCCACGTTGATGTCGTCGACTGCCAGGTCGTACGTGACGCGCTCGCCTTCGAGCCCCACGCGGCCCGTGAGCTTCGAATCGTCGAGCGCGAGCTGCATGTCGCGCAGCGCGATCTCGCGCGAGTTGTAGCTGAAGGTTGCCTTGACGGTCGCGCGTTTCATCACGGCGGCGTCGGCTGTCTCGAGCTTGACGCCGAAGCGCTCGAGCAGAGTGCGCGGCGCGAACTCGCGCACGTCCACGGCGCCCGTCAGCGCGAGGTTCGTCATGAGCTTCTCGCCTTTCAGCGAACCCGCGGCCGTCACGCCGAGAAACTCGAGCGTGAGCCCGGCGAGATCGAGCGATTCGTCGCCCAGGTTCGCCGTGAGCGACTCGAACTTCAGATGCGCCTGGCTCGGGCCGCCGGGCCACGCGGCGCCGCTGCCGTCGACCGTGACGTCGAGGCCGTCGAGCCGGTAAGTGTCGTTCGCAAGGGTGAGCGTGGCCTGCGTTTTCGCGGCCACCTTCACGGCTACGTCTTTGCCGTTCAAGCCGAACTTCATATTCAGCGGAAACTTCTTGCCGGGGCCGAAGCCCTGCGCGTCGAGGCCGAAGTCCGTGAGCGTCCACTGACTGCCCGTAGCAGCATCGTTCCAAACGATGCGCGCGTTCGTGACTTCGACTGCGCCGACGTTGAGGTCGAGGCCGGTCGACGATCCGGCACTGCCTTGCCCCGGCGTGCCCGCCGCACCGCCGCCGCTCAAGTCTTGCCAGTTGTTGCGGCCGCGCGCATCGCGCGCGAGATTCAACTCGAGTCCGTTCAGTTGCGCGTCGCTGATCTCGATGCGCCGCGACAAGAGCGGCATCAATGCGAGCTGCAACTCCGCGCTGCCGATCTTCGCCATCGGCTCGTTGCCAAAGCCCGGCGCGTTGCTGAGCGTGGCGCTGCCCACCGCGATACGGACGGTTGGGAACACCGCAAGCTGCAGCTTGCCGTCGAGCGTCAGCTGCCGACCGGTGGCTTTTTGCACGGCGGCCGTGATCTGGTCTTTGTAGTCGTTCGGGTCGAAGAGCATCGCCACCGCTACGAGTAGCGCGGCAAACAGCAAAACCACGACGCCGACGACGATGCCGAGAATCTTCAGTGTGCGATTCATGGGAGTGCGCTCTTAGGTGGAGCCCGCTTCGGGAGCGAGAGCCCCATCCTAACAAACGCTTGCGACGGGAGATAACCGCGCTTCAAGCGGGCCGTCGGTCCGTTGGACTAGCCGACTAGCGCGCGGCCGCGGTCCGCGACTGGTTAATGGGGCGGGTGTTCCAGCGCTCCACGATGGCCTCGAGGTCCTTGGCCCGCACGGCGGCACCGATCAGGTGGCCCTGCACCTTGTCGCAGTTCATGGCCTCCAGCATCTCGAGCGTGCCCTCGTCTTCTACGCCCTCGGCGCACGCGCGCATCTTAAGCTTGTGGGCGAGGTAGATCAGGCCCTCGACGAGCGCGCGCGCATCCGCGCGTAGCCGCATGTCGTTCGTGAATTGGTTGTCGAGCTTCACTTCGCTGAACGGCATGCGGTAGAGATGCGTCAGCGACGACGCGCCGGTGCCGAAGTCGTCCAGGCACACATTGATGTTCTTCACTCGCAACCGCGCGAGGATGTCGAGCGCGACAGACGGATCGTTCATGGCCGCCGTCTCCGTGAGCTCCAGCGTCAACATCGACGGATCGAGGTTGTTCTCGCGGACGAGGGTCAGCAGCCGGTCCGGGAAGCCGAGGTCGCCGAGAAACTGCGCCGATAGGTTCACGCCGAGCTCCATGTACAGGCCCTTGGCAAACCACACGCGCGCTTGTTCCATGGATGCGCGGAATACGAAGTCCGTGACTTCGACGATGAGGCCGCTCTCTTCCGCGAGCCCGATGAATTCCTTCGGGTACAGCAGGCCGTACTCGGGGTGCTCCCAGCGCACGAGCGCTTCTGCGCCTTCGATGATCCAACGGCCTGGGCTCTTCAGCGTGGCCTTCGGCAGGTAATGGACCACGAGCTGGCCCTGCTCGATGGCTTGCCGCAGATGATTGACGGTAATGATCTTGGTCTGCGACTTCAGGCGCACGAGCAGCACTTCGAGCTCGTCAAGCGCGATCGGTTTGCAGAACGCGCCGGCCACCTCCACGCCCATCGACGTGCCGAGTTCCTGAGCCGTCGTCAGCACGCGGCTGTCGAGGCCACTTGCGATCAGGACCTTCGGGTTTCTGTCGAGCGAGGCCAGCTCGCGCAGCAACTCGATGCCGTCTTTTCCGGGCATCTGCAGGTCGAGCAAGATCACTGTCGGCGAGAATTCCATCACCACCGAAGAAAATTTGTCCGGGTCGGCGATGACTCGCACGTCGAAGCCCAAATCCTCGCCCACTTGGCCAAAGAAGGCGCCGACGTCCGCGTCGTCATCCATGACTAATAGTCGGTTCTCGTTCAAGGCCTGCTCCCAAAGAAGTTAGACGACAGCGCGCGGGAAGGCGGTAAACGAAGCGGCCGCGCGTTCCTGGTTCCAGTGGCTAACGAAGCTCGGCACATCCGCTGCCGGCACTGGGCGACTGATGAAGAAGCCCTGACAGCTGTCGCAGCCGATGATCGCAAGCATGTCGAGCGCCGCTCTGTTCTCCACGCCTTCCGCGCAAATCTTTAGCCCCAGGTTGTGGCCGAGCTCGATCAGCGAGCTGACCATCGTGTTCGCCTCGCGGCTGTGCGGCACGTTCATCACGAGGCTCTTGTCGATCTTCATCTCGTTGAACGGCATCTGGTACAGCTGCGTCAGCGAGGAGTAGCCGGTGCCGAAGTCGTCGAGCGAAAGGCCGATGCGCTTCACGCGCAGCCGAGTGAGGATGTCCATCGTGATCGTCGGGTTCTGCATCGTCGCGGTCTCGGTGATCTCGAGGATCAGCCGGCTCGCGTCGAGATGGTTCTCTGCCAGCAGCGCCGCGACGCGATCGGGGAAGCTCAAATCCGTGACGAGGCTCGGCGCCAGATTGACCGAGCAGGTGAGGCGCAAACCCTGATCCTGCCATGCGCGAACCTGCTTGAGTCCCGCGTCCAGCATCGCGTTCGTCAGATCGCCGATAAGCCCCGTGCGCTCCGCGAGCGGTATGAACTCGTCCGGCATGACCAACCCTAAGCGCGGATGCTGCCAGCGCGCGAGAGCTTCCACGCCGTCGATGACCCAGCCGTTCTGCACGAGAGTGGCCTTCGGCTGGTAGTACGGGACGAACTCCTTCGCCGCGATGCCCCGGCGCAGATCCGGCGCGTCGACTTCCGGATCCTGATGCCGTACGGCGGCGAGCTTGCTCTGTAGATCGGCCGGCACGATCGGTTTGCTCAAGGTGCCGCACATTGCGAGGCCGCGGCTCACGCCGAGCTCGTGTGCGGTGGCGAGCACGCGTTCGTCCGAGCCGCTCATCAGCACGATGTTGGCTTTGCACCCGCGCGTGACGAGCTGGCGCAGCAGCTCCACGCCGTCGGTATCCGGCAGGTGCAAGTCCATGATGATCATCGTCGGCCGGAAGGAGTCGACGAGCCGCAGGAATTCCGCGCCTGTCGGGCTCGTGGCAGCCGTGTAACCCAGCTTGCGCCCCACCGCTCCCACGAAGTCGACGACGCCTGGCTCGTCGTCCACTACCAAGAGTCTGTTGACGTTATCAGTCATTCCGAAAAGCGTTCCGATTGCGCGAATTTATAGCCCACGACGCCTCGTCACGCCTTGGCCCGCGGTTAGTTAGATCATGTATCGACCGCGGCACGGCGTTTCTGAAACATCGCAGGCCACGGGACATAAGAATGTGACGGCCGTTCGAATTCCCGCCGCGGGAATGTGAGCTGGCTCGCGGGCCCACGAAGGGCCCCCAAGAGGCGCGGGCTTAGATCGGTCGGACTTGAAGAAACTGGAGCGGGTGATGGGAATCGAACCCACGCTATCTGCTTGGGAAGCAGAAGTTCTACCATTGAACTACACCCGCAACCGATTGAAGTATAGCCTGCGACAAATGGACAAACCCACTGTCGCCGACGCCCACCTGCGCAAGGTGCGCAGCTACGTCCACCGGCCTGGCCGGGCTACGAGCGGGCAACGCCGCGCGCTCACCGACCTCTGGCCGCGGTTCGGTGTCGATGAAAAGGTGGGCCCAATCGATCTGCCCGCCCTGTTCGGCCGCGAGGCGCCGCGGGTTCTCGACATCGGCTTTGGTGACGGCGAAGCGCTCGTCACGACGGCCATTAACTACCCCGCCATCGATTACCTCGGCGTCGAGGTGCACGAGCCCGGCGTCGGTCACCTGTTGCTGTTGCTCGAGCGCTCCGGCGCAACGAACGTTCGCGTGATCCGGCGCGATGCGGCGGAGGTCTTGCCGCAGCTTTTGCCGAATGCCAGCTTCGCCGCGGTCAATCTATTCTTCCCGGATCCGTGGCCGAAGAGCCGGCACCACAAGCGGCGGCTCGTGCAACCGCCGTTCATCGCTGAAGTGGCCCGCGTTCTCGCAGACGACGGTCTGCTACACATCGCGACTGACTGGGCCGACTACGCGCGCCACACGCTGGAAGTGTTGGCGTCCGCGGCGGAGTTCGCGCCGATCGATTCGAGCGCGGACGCGCTCGCTTTCCGGCCGCCAACGAAATTCGAGCGGCGCGGTCGCCGGCTCGGGCACGAGGTGGTCGATCTTTTCTACCGGCGCGGCTCGGGAAGCCCGGTGCGCATGAGCCACCAGAACAACGCGATGCCGGGCAGCGCGACCAACGTCGTCAACACGTAGAAGCCCGGGTAACCAAGCGCCTCGATTAAGGCGCCGGCAGTGGCGCCGGTCAGCACGCGCCCGATCACGCTCCCGGCGGCCGAGAGCAACGCGTACTGCGCGGCCGTGTAGCGGATGTCGCACAACGCGGATAAGAATGCGACGACGGCCACGCCGCCGAAGCCACTTGCGAGATTCTCGAAGCCGATGGCGCCCGCCATGCCCCAGTCCGATTTGCCGGCGATCGCAAGCGCCGCGAAACTCAGGTTCGAAACGGCCATGAGCCACAGGCTCAGCATGACTGCACGTTGCATCGACAGCCGCGCATACAGAATTCCACCGATCAGGATTCCGGCGAGATAAGCCCAGAAGCCGAAGCCCACGTCGTACAAAGCGATTTCGTCATTGCTGAACTTAAGCTCATTGAACAACAAGCGGAACGTCAAATTGGCCAGCGTGTCGCCAATCTTGTGAAGCAACACGAACGCGAGCACTAGGAGCGCGCCGTCGCGCTGCAGAAACTCGAGGAGCGGCCCAACGATCGTTTGTAGCTTGCCCTGTCGCGTCCGGGCGGCCGCTTCGTCGCGTCGTGGCGGCTCGCCGCACACGAGGCCCACTACCATCGCCGGCAACGCGTACGCAGCACACGCGATATACGCAGCGGCCCACCCGAATCGTGCCGCCACGAACAACGCGAGCCCGCCGGCCGCGACGGAACCGATGCGCCAACCGTACTGCGACATGCCTGAGCCCACGCCGAGCTGCTCCGGAGTGAGCGACTCGATTCGATATGCGTCGATTACGATGTCGAAGGTGGCGCCGGCGACGGCCACCAGGATTGCCGCGGTTGCCGTGGCGGCCAGGCTCGCGGTCGGATCCACAAGCCCGAGATTCACGATCGTGGCGATGGCCAGCATGCCCGCGAACAGCAGCCAGGACACGCGCTGCCCGAGCCGGCCGAGCAGCGGCAGCCGTACGCCATCGACGATCCAGGCCCACGCCCACTTCAGGTTATAGACGAGCAGGGCAATGGAGAATGCCGCAACCGCGCGTTTGTCGATGCCGTTCTGTGCGAGGCGCGTAGTCAACGTCGCCGCGATCAGCGCGAACGGCGCACCGGACGAGACCCCGAGAAACAGCGCGGCCAGCGGCGCGGGATCGAAGTACTGCCGCAGGGCCACCGGCACGTAGCCGCGCCAGCCAATTGGCTGCACTGAAGGATCCGCGACGTTCAAAGGCTGACACCGAAACCGGCAGACGACGCGTCGATCATGCCGAACGGGCAGCTCGGCGAATAGTCACGCGCGTCACAGCTAGCTCATAGCTCCCAGTCGTAGTCGATCGTCAGCGGCGCGTGATCTGAAAACCGCCGGCGCTTATAGATCGCTGCGCGCAGCACCGCAGCTTTCAACGCGGGGCTCACGACCTGGTAATCGATACGCCAACCCGTGTTGTTCTCGAACGCGCGGCCGCGGTTCGACCACCATGTGTAATGGTGCGGCTCCTGGTTCACGGCGCGAAACGCATCGACGTAGCCTCGGCCTGTGAACAGCGAGTCGAGCCACGCGCGCTCTGGCGGCGTGAAGCCCGGGTAGTCCTGGTTCGCGCGCCAATTCTTGAGGTCGATGGCTTTGTGGGCCATGTTGAAATCGCCGCAGAACACGAACGGCACTCCGCGCCGCTCTAGCGCAATGAGGCGCGCGTCGAACGCTGCTAGAAATCGGAACTTGGCTTCCTGCCGGGCTGGGCCTGAAGACCCGGAGGGAAAGTACGCGCTAACGACGGCCACCTTGCCGAAGTGCGCTTCCAGGTAACGACCTTCGGCGTCGAACTCCGCCGCGCCGATCGCACGCACGACGTCGTGTGGCTCGGCGCGTGAGTAAATCGCCACGCCGCTGTAGCCCGGGCGCTGCGCCGAGTGCACAACGCGGTGAAACCCGCTCGAGTGGAACGCGCGATCGGCCAGCTGCTCTTCCTTGGCCTTCAGCTCCTGCACGCACAACACGTCGGCCTGCTGACGCGCGAACCAACGAAAAAAGCCTTTGCGCGCGGCACTTCGCAGACCATTCGCGTTGAAGCTGACGACCCGCAAGAAAAAACCCGCCAGTGAGAAATCGACGCGATATGATATCCAAATGCGCCAAACGCCGATCCCGTTGAAAGCCTACAAGAAGCAGTTTTTGGAGCTCGCGCTCGAGCTCGGCGTGCTGCGTTTTGGTCAGTTCACGTTGAAGTCCGGCCGCGTGAGTCCGTACTTTTTCAACGCGGGTTTGTTCAACAGCGGCTATGCCGTCGCGAAGCTCGGCCGCTGCTACGCTTCGGCGATCGCGGCGCTCGATCTTCCTTTCGACATGCTGTTTGGGCCAGCCTACAAAGGCATCCCGCTCGTCGTGCTGTCGGCTGCCGCGCTCGCAGATCACTACGACGAGGATTACCCATTCGCGTTCAATCGAAAGGAAGCGAAGGACCACGGCGAAGGCGGCACGATCGTCGGCGCGCCGCTCGCAGGCCGCGTGCTGATTCTCGACGATGTGATCACGGCCGGCACAGCGGTGCGCGAAGTGCTCGACATCGTCCGCGCGGCGGGCGCTGCGCCTGCTGGCGTGCTCGTAGCCCTAGACCGCGAGGAAGTCGCGCCGAAATCCAAGATCTCGGCCGTGCAGCAGCTGCAAAACGAGCTTGGCGTGCCGATCCGGAGTATCGTCACGCTGACGGATCTCATCGATCATCTCGAAGAAGACAAAGACTACGCGGAGCATTTGCCAGCGGTGCGGGCATACCGAAACCGCTACGGGGTACCGCTCGAAGCCTGACGCGCTGGCTAAGTGAGAGCTGGTTTGCAGAAATCAGTCTCGACCGCCTTTTCGACGACCGAACTTTGGTATATCTAGCGTCTGACGCCCGGAGTAGGTTTACATAACCTTGGTCACACGCATTGGCATCGCTGTATTCGTCCTGGCGGCGCTCGTAGCGCCCGACGCCAGCGTCGCGCAGCACACGCCATCGCGACAGGCCCAGCCCCGCGCTTCGCAGGGTAAAGACGGCCGCAAGGTGTATACGTGGACCGACGAGAAAGGTGAGGTCCATTACGGCGACAGCGTTCCGCCCCAATACGCGAGTCGGGACCGTAATCTCTTGAACTCGCAGGGCGTGCGTGTCGGCTTCGAGGAAGGCGAGGTCACCGACGCGGAGCGCGCGGAGCTCGCGAAGAAGAAGGCCGCGGCAGACCAGGCGGCCGCCGCGCAGGCGGAGGTCGATCGGCACGACAAGATGCTGCTCCAGACCTACATCACCGTGGCCGACATCGAGGACCTGCGTAATCGCCGCCTCGAGCTGCTCGAGTCGCAGATCAAGGTCACGGAGCTTTACCTCAACAATCTGCGCAAACGCCTAGTGATGCTTCAGGAGGAGGCGGTTGTGTTCAAGCCTTACACCGCCAAGCCAGACGCGCCGCAGATTCCCGAGAACCTGGCGCTCGACATCTCGCGCACCACGGGCTCGATCAACAACTACGAGAAGATGCTGGCGAAGACACGCACCGACCAGACGCAGCTTCGCGCGTCCTTTGACGACGACATTGTTCGCTTTCGCCAGCTGAAAGGCGG
>PMCP01000002.1 GCA_003155415.1 Gammaproteobacteria bacterium
CCGAGGCGTTGCCAGATCTCGCCGAGCACGTCACGCGTCACGACCACCGGCTCGATGTCGATAGGCGTGATGCCGCGCGCGAACAGGTGAGTCGCAAGCGTTTCCGCGGATTCGGAGTCGAGCGACCCGGCCACGGCTTCGCCGCGGGTGGTTCGGCCGTTGTAACGGAATGCGGGCATGCGCTACGCCGCGGCGGCGCCGCTGCCCGGCGGTTCGCTCGTGGCCTCGCTGCGCAACACGTCGTCGACGAGACTCGAGCGTCGCTCCGGTTCCTCGAGCCCCGACATCGATCGCATGACCTCGTCGACGGACGTCACGCCATCCGTCGCGAACTTCAGCGCGCGCTGCACGAGCGGAATGAAATTGGTCAGCCGCCCGACGAGGCGATCGAGTGCCGTGAGATCGGTACGGCGGATCGCGTCGGCGATGTCGGAATCGATCTCGAGCAGCTCATAGACGCCGATGCGCCCGCGGTAGCCGGTCATGTTGCAATACGTGCAGCCCATGCCCTCGGCAAACTTCGTCGCCGCGATCTGCTCGGCGGATAGATACCGCGACAACCACGCCACCTGGTGCACGCCCGGCTCGACCGAGTGCGCGCAGTTGTCGCAGAGGCGGCGTAGCAGACGTTGGGCGAGGATACCGTCGAGCGCCGAAGCAATCAGATAACCCTGGGTGCCCATATCCAGCAGCCGGCTCACTGTCGACACGGCGTCCTGTGTGTGCAGCGTCGAGAACACCATGTGGCCTGTCATCGCGGCACGGAGCCCGATCTCGGCCGTCTCCTGATCGCGCATCTCGCCTACCAGCACGATGTCGGGGTCGTGCCGCAATGCCGTGCGCAGGATCGCGGCGAACGTGAGCCCGATTTTGGGGTTCACCTGCACCTGGTTGATGCGTTCCAGGCGGTACTCGACTGGATCCTCGGCGGTGATGATCTTCGTGTCTGGCGTGTTCAGGTGCTGGAGCGCCGCGTACAGCGTCGTCGTCTTGCCGCTGCCCGTGGGCCCGGTCACGAGCACGAGCCCTGCCCCGCGCTCTATCAAAGGCGTAAAACGCGCGATGATGTCGTCCGGCATGCCGAGGTCGGTGAAGCTCTTCTGACTCGCCGAGTGGTCGAGCAACCGCAGCACAACGGACTCGCCGTGGTAGATCGGCATCGTCGACACGCGGACGTCGAACCATTTCTCGTCGACCTTGATGCTGAAGCGGCCATCCTGCGGCTTGCGCTTCTCCGCGATGTCGAGCCCGCACATGAGCTTCAAACGCGTTACGAGCGCTTGGCCCACGCGGCTGCCCTCGATGACCTGTTCCTGCAAGAAACCATCGACGCGCAGGCGAATTCGCAGACAACGGTCGTCCGGCTCGATGTGAATATCCGAAGCCGCGACTCGGACGGCGTCCTGGAACATGGACTGGATCAGCTTGATGACCGGCGCGTCCGGCGAGCCTTCCTCGGCCGCGAGGGCCTGAAGATCGACGTCCGCATCTGAGAGCTCCTCGTCGAGCTCCTCGGCCAACGAAACGATCTCCTCGGTGCGCCGGTATACGAGATCGATGGTGCGCAGCAGCGCCGCTTCCTTCGCGAGCGCGAGCCGGATCGGCTTGCCGAGCAGGCGTGCGAGCTCGTCGAAGGCAAATAGGTCGGTGGGATCCGCCATACCGACGAGATAGCCGCGCGCGTCCTCTTTCAACACGAGCGCGCGATGCCGCCTCGCCTGAGTCTCCGGCAGCTTGCCGACGATCTTCGGGTCGAGCGCCATGTGCGAGAGGTCGACGTACGGAATGTTCAGCGCTGTAGCGAGCGTGCCGTGCAGATCGGCTTCGGATACCGCACCGATGTCGATCAGCACGCGGCCGAGCTTGCGACCACTGCTACGTTGCTCCGCGAGCGCTTCCTTGAGCTGCTGCTCCGAGATCAGCTTCTTCTCGAGCAGCAGGTCGCCTAAGCGAACGCGTTTGCGCGGCTCCGGTGCCACGATTGGTCCTATTGATGCGCCGCGGTGCCGAGCGCGGTCAGGCGATCGGCGGCCGGTTGGATGAGGTTCTGCCAATCGTCATCGTCGTCGACGACGATCGGGCGCAGCAGAATCACGAGCTCGGTTTTCGTTTCCGTCTCGCGGCTGCTGCCGAATAGGCGCTTCAACCCGGGAATCTTGCCGAACCACGGCGTCGAGTAGTTGAGCTTCTTCGACGAGTTCCGCATCAAGCCGCCGATCGCGATGATCTGGCCGCTCTTGGCCTTCACGATGCTGTCGGACTCCCGCACTTCGCTGAACGCCAGCGGCAACGAATCGGTCTCGCCCGAAACGGTGAGATCCTTTCTCTGATCGGTCACTTCGCTGACCGTCGGATGGATGTGCAGGATCACCTCGCCCGCCGCACTGATCTGCGGCGTCACGTCGAGCGCGACGCCGGAGAAGAACGGCGTCAGCGTCACGTCGCGACTCGTGGTCGCGGCGGTGCCTGTTACCGTGTTGCTCCGCACCTCGGTCACGAAGAACTCATCAGAGCCGGCCTTGATGACGGCCTTCTGGTTGTTCAGCGTCGCGACTCGCGGGCTCGATAGCACGCGCGTGTCGCCCTGCTGCTCGAGCAGCTCGACGAACGCATTGAAGTCGCCGATGTTCAACGCCATCGCGAACGCGGCGCCAACGGTTTGGCTCGCCAACGACGTGATGGGATTGGTGGTGGGCCCGACGGTGATCGGCGCACCGCCCTGCGGCAGCGGGTCGGCCATGTTCTTGCCGCCAGATAGCGTGCCACCGGTGTACGTGTTGCCGTTCTTCTGCTGCACGGCAGCCCAGTTCACTCCGGACTGGAAGCCCTTGTTCAGCGTGACCTCGATGATCTTGGCCTCGAGCACGACTTGGCGCTTGGACGCCGCATGGATGCGTTGCAGGTAGTCCGCGACGGCGCGCAGCTCCTCCGGCATGCCGCGCGCGAGCACGACGCCGGATTGCGCGTTCACTACGATCTGCCGTCCTTGGCCACCGCCTAAAATCGCTCCAAGCGTGGACTGCAGCTCTGCCCAGAAATCGGAGTTGGTGATCGTGTCGACGACCGAACCCGTAGTCTGGCCACCGCGCCGGTCGGCGTTGTTCTGCTGCGTTCCCTCGCCGGCGAAGCCGTTGCCGTTGTCGCCGCCGGATCCCTGACGATCGCCGCGCGACTGCGTGACCTGTCCCGAGCTCACTCGCGTGCGCGACAGACCGCCGCGGATGAGGTTCAGGTAATCGATCTCGAAGACGCGCGTCTGCAGCGTGGCTGGCAGCACGATGTACCCGCCGGCGGTGCGGCGATAGTCGTACCCATACACGTCGCGCACGGTGTCGAGCACCTCGGGCAACGTGACCTGCTTCAGTGTCAACGTGATCCGCCCTTTGACGTCCGGATGCACGATCAGATTGCGATTCGTGCCCTTCACGAGCCCCATGAAGAAGTCGCGAGCGTCACCGTCGACGACGTTGACGTCGAAGTGTTCCTCGCTCGGCGCTGCGGAAGGAGCGGGTTGCGGCGGCGGCTTCACGGCGAAAGGCTCGGCCGTCTGCGCCGTAGGCTGCACCGCCTCGCGCATGGTCGCCCTAATGGCGTCCTCTGTCGCGACGCCGCGGTCGTTCGCGCAACCGGTCAGCAGCGCCGCTGTAAGAACGACGAGCGTCAGCGCCGGTGGGCGCCACGCACGACGTAAATTGATGGGCACACTCATGGGGTCGTCTCTCCTTGACTGGGCTTCTCGCCAGCGGCAGCGGCAGCGGCGTGCCCGAGCGGCACGACGAGCTCGTTGCCGTGCTCACGCAGATGCACGGCGTCCGCGTCGATGCGAATGATTTCTGCGCCGTTGACGGTTTCCCCGCTCTGGTACGGTTTGCCGTTGACGATCGCGACGCGGCGCGTGGGGGAAATCAGCACTGCGGTCAACGCGAACCGCGGCGCAGCAACACCGACGCCGTCGGGGCCGGCAACGTAGCGATACGGCTGCATCGGATCGCCCACGGGCGCGTCCGCAGCGAGCGCAGGTCCTGCCGCGACGAGCACACCGGCAACGAGCAGCGCGCAGCGGCTAAACACCGATCCACTCCTTGTCGAGGGAGAGTGTGCGCAGCTCGAGCATGATGGCGTTGCGCGGATAGCCGTCTTCCTTGAATTCGATGCGGCTCCAGTACAAGTGCCAGGGCAACCGTTCCACTGCCTGGAGGTATGCGAGGCAATCCAGGTAGCTGCCCTGGAGCGTCAGGACCAGGGTGTGGCGATACAGCTGCGGTTCCTTGGGTTTGGTCTTCGCGCCGTCGTCGGTCGGAGCGGCCGCCTCGACATTGCCATCCACGAGCGGCTTGGCAGGGAAATTCGTCGCGCTCACGAGCTTGAGACCGCTCTGACGGCGCAGCAGCTCTTCGAGCACGATGCGCATCTGTTTCGGATCGACGAGATCGGACGTGAATACACGCACGTCCTCGTCGCCGGCCGCGACACGGCTGCGCAGCGCCGTCAGCTGGTCCAGCTGTGCCGGCATGCCTTCGCTCATGCCCGAGACCGTCGAATTGAGCGCCGTGTCGAGCGTCTGGAGTCGCGTCTTCAGCAGCTCCATTTTCTGTGTCGCCTGGATTCTGCGAGCGTCGAGCGGGCCCGCCAGCGCGGCTTCCCAGACTCCGCCGAGGACCACGAGGCCCGCCGCGAACAGGAACAGCCGCTCGCGCAAGCTCAAACGGTCGATCGTCTCGCGAGCTTTGGTGATTCGTTCCTTCATGGCTTGCGCCTCGCTTCGCGGTCGGCTGCGGCCAGCGCCGCCGCCTGGCTCGTCGCGTGAAACACCGCTTCGCCGTTGTCGGCGTCGCGCGCGATCTCGAGCGCGTCGAATCTTTGGCCCGTCAACGCCTGTTCGTGGCCGAGGCGTTGCAGGTATTCCGGTACCAGCTCCGGCCGCGTGCTGCGGCCAGCGATCTCGAGGGCTCCCGTGCTGCCGTTAATCGCGAATTGCGTTAGCCAGAGTTCCGCTGTGTGCTCGCGACCGAGCGCGGCCAGGTAACCCGAAAACCCGCGCTGACTGCCGAGCGGCCGTTCGCGCAACACGTCGATCAGCCGCTGCTGAGTCACGAGCGTCGCGTTGAGTTTCTTCAGCTCTTCATCGACTTCCGTGCGCCGATGTTGGTTCTGCGCGGGATCGATGCGCGCGATCTGCGTGGTCAACGCCTTCTCGCGGCCTTCGAGCTGCACGACCTCGCCTTCGAGTCCACGTACCTGGAGCAGTCCGTAACCGTAGATCGCGAGTAACGCCGCAGCCACGATGCCGACGCCTTGCACCAACGTGGTCGCGGAGAAGATCTGCCGCTGCTTGCGGAAGATCGGCTGGTACAGGTTGATCTGTTGATACATGGTCATAGAACCACCGGATCTTTGCGCAGCGCAGCGCCAATCGCCGGCANNGACAATGTCTCGTCCATGTCGAACAAGTTCTTCAAGTCCGCGTCGTGCACGGCAATGCCGAGCTCGCGCGCAAGCTGGTCGCGGTCCGCGGCTTCCAGACCGCAGGTGTGCACCTGGGGAATCGAAGTCTGCTCGTAATGGCTCTCGAAATAGTCGAGCGAGCGCCGTACTTCGAGCGCGAGCCCACCCACGAGCTCCGGCCGCAGCTCGCCGGCCTCGGCCAGCGTGGCGACGCCTGTTTCGACGTGCCGCGCGAGGTACAGCACGCCCTGGCGCAC
>PMCP01000052.1:0-5655 GCA_003155415.1 Gammaproteobacteria bacterium
AGGAAATAGATCGGGATCACGAACAGGACGATGCAGATCAGCACCAGGCGCATCGGCATATCGCGGTCGCGATGATCAGTCACAGCCCCGCCTCGCTGGCGCGTCACGGCGAGACCGCTGCGAATACCGGCCACGAGGGACCCGCGCATCGAGAACAAAGTCCACACGCCGCCGATCAGCATCGCACCAACGCCCAGGTAGCGAATCTTGGCGGACCAGATTGCGCCGGCCAGGTCCGTGGGCAACGCGCCTGCCGCGTGCTGCGCCGCGAGCACGGGATCACTATCTAGGAACCAAGTCGAGTAGATCGGAATCGCGACGTACCAGGACAGCGCGCCCCCTACGAACACAAGGACAGCAATGTTCAGCCCGACGATGTACCCCACGCCGAGCAGCGCCGGAGACAGATTCGTGCCGGCGTACAAAATGGTGCTCTTGCCGATGTAGGCCGCCGCCTGCGCGGTACCGGACCACAGGCGGAAACCTGTTTCGCCGATCTTGATCGCAGCGCCGAGCACGGCGGCCAGCGCGAGGTACGCCGCACCCCGACCCGGCGAATCGCCTGCCCTCAATACTTCGACGGTGGCCGTGCCTTCCGGGAAGGCGAGCTGCTGCTCGACGATCAACGCACGCCGAAGCGGAATCGTGAACAACACACCGAGCAGGCCACCGACACACGAAATGATCGTGACCCACCAGTAATCGAACGCATGCCAGTAACCGAGCAGGATCAACGCCGGGAACGTAAAGATCACACCAGCCGCGATCGCTTCGCCGGACGACGCGATCGACTGCACCATGTTGTTCTCGAGGATGTTCGAGTTGCGCCACATGCGCAGCACGGCCATCGAGATGACGGCCGACGGAATCGACGCCGAGACCGTGAGCCCGGCAAACATGCCGAGGTAAGCGTTCGCACCCGCGAGCAGCGCCGAGAGGATGAGTCCTAGGACCGTGGCCTTGATCGTGAGCTGTGGCAACGGTGCCGGGACGCTCATTGCTTCGTCTTCTCCGGCAACATGATCTTCGCCATGATCATGCCGCCCTCATACAGCAGATACATCGGCACGGCCAGCAGCGTCTGCGAGAACACGTCCGGCGGCGTCAACACCGCGCCGACGACGAACGCGCCAAGGAACACGTACCGCCGCCCGGCCTGCAGCGTCTTGAGCGACACGAGCCCGCTCCAGATCAACATGACCGTCGCGATCGGCACCTCGAACGCGATGCCGAATGCCAGGAAGATGCCGAGCACGAAGCTCAAATACGAGCTGATATCGGGGGCCATCGTGACGCCGCCCGGCACGACTTTCGCGAAGAACGAGAACATCAACCGGAACACGACGAAGTATGCGAACGCCATGCCCGTGTAGAACAGCAAAATGCTCGAGACGATCAGCGGGATCGCGAATTTCTTTTCACGTTTGTAGAGCCCCGGCGCGACGAACTGCCAGATCTGAAACAGCACGACCGGCATCGCGAGGAACAACGCGACGAAGAACGTGGTCTTGAACGGCGTGACGAACGGTGAAGCCACGTCGGTCGCGATCATTTGCGAGCCTTCCGGCAGCACGGCAATCAGGGGCGCGGAGACGACTTCGAACACACGCTGCGTAAACGGCGTCAGGGCGAGAAATATCACGACGACGGCCGCCGTGGCTTTCATGAGGCGCGAGCGCAGCTCGAGCAGATGAGACATGAGCGTCCCTTCCGCGAGCTGTTCCTCGTGCTCGTGGTTGTCGGGCTCTTGGCTCATCAAACGTGCGGCGGGCGATCAGTCGGCTCTGGCGCTTTCGCCGCTTCCTGCGCAGGCGCGGAGCCTGAGTGAACTTCCGCGACCGGACCGACGTGGGCCGCTTCGGCCGTCGATGTAGCGTGCGGCGGCTCGTGCGGAGGAGCTGGCGGCGCCGTCGGAATGGCGGCTACCGCTTCAGGCGGCGGCGGAACACCAGTGTCGGGTGGCATGTGATGAAACGGGTTCTGAGTTTCCGTCGACGACGGAGTCGGAGCTGCCGGCGAAGCTGGCGGAGGTGGCGGCTGAATATCGTTCAGCTCGATCTCGCGCTCGAGCTGGCGGCGCAGCTCGGCGGCAGTGCGGCGCGCCCGGCCTATCCATTTACCGATCTCGGCGGCGACCTTCGGCAATCGCTGCGGACCGAGCACGAGCAGCCCGATGATGAAGATGAGGACGAGCTCGTTGAAACCGACGTCGAACACGGGTCACCGGAACGTCAGGCTTGACGGCTCTTCTGTTTTCGCTCGGGGAATTCTGCGTCGGGCTCCGGGCTCGCGAGCGGCTTAGCGGGCTCCGGCGCTTTCTTCTCGTTGTCGTCGGACGTCGCCGAGCGAAAACCCTTGATGACCCCGCCAAGGTCGGACCCAATCGTCTTGAGTCGCTTCGTGCCGAAAATCAGCACGACGATTACGAGCACGATTAGCAGCTCCGAGATGCTGATGCCGCCGAGTCCCATCGTCTTGCCGCTCCGTTGGTTCGTGGATCCCTGTTAGGCCAGCAATGATACGCCAAAGGTCCTCACGCGACCGTGGTCGCACTCGACACCTGCAGCCAGAACGTGACGGGGCCGTCGTTTGTCAGCGTGACCTGCATATCGGCACCAAAGCGCCCGGTAGCGCACGCGACACCACTTGCGACAACCGCCGCCGCGAGACGCGCGAATAGCTCGGCGCCCAACGCGGGGGGCGCAGCTCGCGAGAAGCTTGGACGCAGACCGGAACTGGTATCGGCCGCCAGAGTGAATTGCGGCACCAGGAGTAGGCTGCCGCCGGCGTCGCGGACGGATTTGTTCATTTTGCCGGCGTCGTCCGGGAACACACGGTAAGCAATGAGCTTGGCTGCGAGCCTGTCGGCCTCCGCGAGGCCATCATCGCGCTCGACACCCACCAGAACCATTAAACCATGCGCGATTTCGCCGATTGAAACGCCTCCTACCTCCACTTTTGCGGAAGAGACCCTCTGAATAAGGCCGATCATCGTCTTTTCCTCGCTACTTTCGAATTTGTCATGAATATGCCCGATTGGATTCTTCCATTTCGTGTGAATGTGGGAATTTTATAAACCATACTGCTAATCCTGCCCACTTTGGTGGTGATCGGACGTATTCACAGCGGCGGGGTCGGTTCTCGGCTGAAAAATTCTCTTCATTCGCGTCCGGCCCGCGATTCTGACGGTCGCCGACATCGAGCGCGCGATCGAATCGATGGCCGCGAGCACGTGCGAACTCCCACCGCGCAAAGCCGGCGCACTGCTCGCGCGACGCCTTCGTCGAGCACGGTGATTCCTACGATAAGGTTCTGCTACCATCGGGCGATTCAGTTCGAGTCTTGTGTTTAGGAGCGTATTGACGATGAAACGGATGTTCTGGGCGCTGGCATTGACCGGTGGCCTTTTCAGTCAGCAGGCATGGAGCCAGTGTTCCCTTGCGATCGAAGCAAATGACCAGATTCAGTTCAACACCAAAGAGCTGCACGTCAAGAAGAGCTGCAAGGAAGTCACGCTAACGCTGAAGCACGCGGGTCAACTGGCTGCCAACGTCATGGGCCACAACTGGGTGCTCAGTGCCACGCCTGATTACCAGGCGATTGCACAGGCCGGACAAGCCGCGGGTGCGCCGAATTATCTCCCGACCGGAGACGCGCGCATCCTTGCCTCCACCAATGTGATTGGAGGCGGTCAGTCGGTGTCGATCAAGTTCGACGCATCGAAGCTGACAGTAGGCGGCGACTACACGTTTTTCTGCTCGTTTCCTGGTCACTTTGTACTGATGAACGGCAAGCTGATCGTCGAATAATTCGCCCGCGATAGCGGGCCGCCGCTCCTCAGTACATTGGGATCACGACAGCAGTCGTGTGCCTGGTGTTTTGGGGGGTCTTTGGAAATGGTGGCTCTTGCTATCGTCATCGTCCTGCTCGTTGTTGGCTCGCTGATTTTCCACTTCGCGAGCCCCTGGTACTTCACTCCGCTCGCCTCCAACTGGAGCACCATCGACTTCACCGTCGACGTGACGTTCTGGGTCACCGGCGTCGTCTTCGTCGCGGTGAATATGTTCACCGCCTACTGCGTCTGGCGGTTCCGCGCACGCAAAGGCAACAAAGCTCACTACGAACCCGAGAGCACGAAGCTCGAGATCGTGCTGACCGTGTTTACGGCACTCGGAGTGGCCGCCATGCTGACGCCCGGCCTCTTCGTCTGGGGCGAATTCGTGACCGTGCCGAAAGACGCGAAGGCGTTCGAAGCCGTTGGCAAACAGTGGAACTGGAGCTTCCGCCTGCCGGGCGCGGACGGACAGCTCGGTGCGAGCGACGTCCGCTACATGACGGCCGACAATCCGTTAGGCGTCGACCCGACAGACCCCAAGGGCCAGGACGACGTCATCATCGCGGGCCCGATCCTGCATCTGCTCGTGGACCAATCGGTCAACGCGCTGCTGCGCTCCACCGACGTGCTGCACGACTTCGCCGTGCCAGAGTTCCGCGTGAAAATGGACCTGGTGCCTGGCCTGGTCACTTACCAGTGGTTCAAGCCCACGAAGCCCGGTGACTACGAGATTCTGTGCGAAGAGCTGTGCGGCTCCGGCCACTTTGCAATGCGCGGCAAAATCGTCGTCGACGAGCCTGCGCCCTACCAGGCCTGGCTCGCAGCGCAGCCGACGTTTGCGGCTACGCAGGCGGTGCCCAAGGGCAATGCCACTGCGGGCGCGGCCAACTACGCCGTCTGCTCCGCGTGTCACGGCCCGCAGGGCGAAGGCAACCTGCAGCTGAACGCACCGAACCTTGCGGGCCTCGACGGCTGGTACATTCGCCGGCAGATCCACAGCTATCAGCAGCGCATCCGCGGGACGGACAAAGGCGATCAGTTCGGTGTGCAGATGGCACCGATGGCGAACATCGTTGCCGACGCCGCGACGCTCGAAAACGTGATCGCGCACATCGCTACGCTGCCTGATAAGCCCGCGCCTACCACGGTCGCAGGCGACGTACGGAATGGGCGACGGCTGTACCAAACTTGCGCGCTATGCCACGGGGACAACGGCGGCGGAACGTGGGCCACGAATGCACCGCGCTTGGCGGGGCGCGCGGACTGGTACTTGAAGCGTCAGCTCGAGTACTTCAAAAGCGGCGTTCGCGGCAAACACCCCGACGACATTTATGGCGCACAGATGGACATGATGGCCGGTTCATTGATTGGCGATCACGCCATCGACGACGTCGTCGCCTACATCAATACGCTGCACGCAGCGAACTAAAACGCAATCGAGCTTCGAAAGGAAGAATCGACATGGCTTACGTAGCAATTGCCGATCGGGATCATCACCTGCATGACCCGCAAACCTGGATCACGAAATACGTCTGGAGCCAGGATCACAAAGTCATCGCCATTCAGTACGGCAGCGTCGCGATCGCGGTCGGCCTCGTGGCCCTGGTGCTGTCGCTCTTCATGCGCCTCCAGATCGGCTTCCCCGGAACCTTCGCCTTCATCACGCCGTACAACTATTATCAGTTCGTCACCATGCACGGCATGATCATGGTGATCTACCTGCTCACCGCTCTCTTCCTCGGCGGCTTCGGCAACTATCTGATCCCTCTCATGGTGGGCGCCCGCGACATGGTGTTCCCGTACATGAACATGCTGAGCTT
>PMCP01000052.1:5733-7101 GCA_003155415.1 Gammaproteobacteria bacterium
GGCATGACGATGATGCGCCTGCCGCTGTCGGTGTGGGGCATCTTCGTCGCGACGATCCTCGGTCTTCTCGCTTTCCCGGCGCTGTTGGTCGCCGCCATCATGATGCTGCTCGATCGGCTGATCGGCACGAGCTTCTTCATGCCGGCACTGCTGTCGCTCGGCGAGATCAACAAGACCGATGGCGGTAGCCCGATCCTGTTCCAGCACCTGTTCTNNTTCTGGTTCTTCGGTCACCCCGAGGTGTATATCGTCGCGCTGCCCGCGTTCGGCATCGTGTCGGATCTCCTGTCGACGCATGCCCGCAAGAACATCTTCGGCTACCGCATGATGGTGTGGGCCATCGTCGCGATCGGCGCGCTGTCGTTCGTCGTGTGGGCGCACCACATGTACGTCAGCGGCATGAACCCCTACTTCGGGTTCTTCTTCGCGACCACGACGCTGATCATCGCGATCCCGACGGCCATCAAGGTCTACAACTGGGTGCTGACGCTGTGGCAGGGCAACATCCAGATCAACACGCCGAACCTGTTCGCGATCGGCTTCATCTTCACGTTCGTGCACGGCGGCCTTACGGGCCTGTTCTTAGGCAACGTCACGGTCGACTTGCCGCTGTCGGACACATACTTCGTGATCGGCCACTTCCACATGGTCATGGGCGTGTCGCCGGTCATGGTGCTGTTCGGCGCCATCTACCACTGGTTCCCGAAGATCACGGGCAAGATGCCGAACGAGGTTCTCGGCCGTGTGCACTTCTGGATGACGTTCCTAGGCACGTACGCGATCTATCTGCCGATGCACTATCTCGGCATCCTCGGTCTGCCGCGCCGCTACTACGCGTACGGCAACACCGCGTTGCTCACACCGTCGGCACAAGCCGTGAACGAGGCGATCACCATCGCCGCAATCGTCGTCGCCACTGCTCAGGTGATCTTCCTGATCAACGTGTTCTACAGCGTGCGCAAGGGCAAGCCCGCACCGCACAACCCGTGGGGCGCGACCACGCTCGAGTGGCAAACACCCGAGATCGTGCCAAAGCACGGCAACTGGGGACCGAAGCTGCCGGTCGTCTATCGTTGGGCGTACGACTACAGCGTGCCCGGCGAGGAGCTGGACTTCGTGCCGCAGAACGTGCCACCCAAAGGCAATACGTCTCTCGGCTAAGCAGAGCCCACAGCCATGTTTGCAGCTATGACAATCGCCATGCTCGCGGCCATCGCCGTGTGGTGGGTATTGATTCAGCGGCTGAAAGACAAGCCATGGCTGACACAGGGCGTGATACCCACGAGTCAGGAAGGCATCACGTCGTCGGCCCCGAAGGTCGGCCTGTGGGTGTTCCTGGCCGTTGTCACGAGCCTGTTCGGCTTGTTC
>PMCP01000052.1:7174-9366 GCA_003155415.1 Gammaproteobacteria bacterium
CAGGTGCTCGCGTGGCGGCTCGCCAATCCGAATGGCACGCTCGGCGCGAGCAGCCCGGCGTACAGCCTGTTCGTGCTGGTGACGGCCGCACACGGCTTGCACCTCGTCGGCGGGCTGTTCGTGCTCGGCCGAACGGCCTCGCATTTGTTCGGCAACATCGGCAAGGCCGGTGTCGTCACGCGTAGTCGGCTTCGTCTCAGCGTACAGCTCTGCACCACCTACTGGCACTGGTTACTCCTGATCTGGCTCGGCCTGTTCGCGTTACTGCTCTCGACCTAGAAGGATCCTTCGCAATGGCGCAATCACAAGCTACCGCTACGCACGCCGCCGACACGGAGACGGCGTGGCAATCGATCGCTACCGACTGGTCCGCGGACAAACAGACGTTCCACGTGCCGTGGGGCAAGGCGATGATGTGGATCTTCCTGCTCTCCGACACGTTCATCTTCTCGTGCTTCCTCACGGGGTACATGAACGTGCGAGTGTCGACGGCCGTGCCCTGGCCGAACCCGAGCGAGGTTTTCGGCCTCGAGGTTTTCGGCGTCAGCGTGCCGTTGCTGCTGATCGGCATCATGACGTTCGACCTCATCACGAGCAGCGGCACGATGGCGCTCGCCGTGAACTTCGGCTATCGCCGCGATCGCGGTCGCACGGCCGCGTTGATGTTCATGACGGCCGCGTTCGGTGCGCTCTTCGTTGCGATGCAGGCGTTCGAGTGGACCAAGCTCATCACGGCGGAAGGGGTTCGCCCCTGGGCCAACCCCATGGGCGCGTCGCAGTTCGGCGCGTCGTTCTTCATGATCACGGGGTTCCACGGCCTGCACGTGTCCGCGGGCGTCATCTATCTTTGCATCGTCGCGTTCAAAGTGCTGCGCGGCGATTATGAGAAGAGGGGTTACGAGATTGTCGAGATCGCCGGCCTGTACTGGCACTTCGTCGATCTCGTCTGGGTGTTCATCTTCGCGTTCTTCTATCTCTGGTAGGGGCCTACGATGTCATCAGCAACCGGACAACAGCATCCGCTAAAGCTCTACTTCTGGGTCTGGGGCTTGCTGTTCCTATTCAGTGGATTTTCCTACGCCACCGACTTCCTGCCGCACGGCTACTTCCGCTGGGGCTTGATCCTGCTGTTCATGGTGGCAAAGGCGGGCTTCATCATCGCGATCTTCATGCACATGGCATGGGAGCGAAAGGCGCTGATCTGGGCCATCTTGGGGCCACCGGTCGTGCTGCTCGTGTTGATCGCGCTCATGGTCATCGAAGGCGACTACACCGAATTCACACGCCTGAACTCGTTCTCGGCGCCGATCGTACCCTCCGGGCACGCGGCCGCTGAGGAAGCGCACCACTAGTACGCGGGCCGCACCGCCCGGAAGGCTCACTCGATGTTGATCTGGTTGATTGGCGTTGCGGTCTTCATTCTGATCTGGGGCAGGCTCTGGCGCGTGCTGCCGGCCGCTGGCTTCGGCGTGTTGATCGGGTTACCGTTGGCGTACGTCGCATCCCTTCTCATCACACCGTACGTCACAGGCATGCAAGCAATACCCGTTTGGTTACCGCCCCTGCCGCTCGTTATCGTCGCCGTCACGTTGTTCGTGTTCGGCATCATCACCTGGCTCCGAGCCGATAAGCTCGCGCCGATGAAGGACGCGGACGCGCACGACGACCACGGTCACGGCGACGGTCATCACTGACCCCGCGCGCTAATCGCCTTTGGTCTTCTGCTGCGCTGCGGCATCGCGTGCAAGGCGTTTCACGAAGACTCGCATCTCGTTAGCGGCCTGCCGGTCGCCGCGTCGCTCGGCCACTTCGATACCACGCTCGTAAGACTGCTGCGCTTCCGCGGTCTTACCCGCCGCCACGAGCGCCTTGCCGAGCGCCTTCCAGCCCGCCGAATATTCCGCGTCGATGCGCACGGCGCCTTGAGCGTGGCGCACGGCCGCCAGCGCATCGCCTGCCTCGAGATAACGGGACGCGAGCGCGAGGCGCAACGTCGCGCTATCGCCACCCTTCGCGAGCAGCGCCTCGAGATTCGCGATCAGATCTTGTGACATGCGGGCGTAACGATAGCATCCGGACTCGCTCCGACCCCACGCGCTGGCGAAGGAAGACGGCGTAGCCGAGCGCGGTAGTTGCGTTGAGGGTCGTTCCGGCTGCGCGCCGAGTGCCCCTCGCGGGACACGCCGGAAATC
>PMCP01000108.1 GCA_003155415.1 Gammaproteobacteria bacterium
CGAGCCGCAGGGATGCGATTTCCGGCGTCTCCCGCGAGGGAGTCCACACGCGTCTCCATCCCGGTTGGCACCACCGCAAACCGCGGGCTCGCGCGCAACCGATCGGCGCGACTGCATGGAACCAGACGCCGGGACTACGAACTCAGTGGACGGAGCGGACGCGGTAGTTGCCGCGTTGTTCGTCGAGCTCTAGGGCGATGAGACCCTCTTTGGCGGCGTGCTCGAGCAGGTCGGAGAAGTTGCGGTAGCCGTAGTAGCTTTCGTCGAAGCCGGGGTACACGCGCTTGACCGTCTGCTTCACGAGCGAGCCCCACACTGTGGTGTAGTCCTTCTCGAGCGAAGTCACGGTAGCCAGCAGCCGATCAAAACCTTCCTGTTGCTTGCTGTCCTGCGTCTTTTTCGGCTTCGGGCGCAGCCGCTCCGACACGCGGATCAGATCGTCGTAGAAGATGAATTCGTCGCAGTTGTTGGCGAGCAGATCCGACGTCGAGCTGCGCACGCCACAGCCCACCACGCGCTTGTTGTTTTCCTTGAGCTTCGACACGAGTGGCGAGAAATCGCTGTCGCCGGTCAGCAGCACGAACGTATCGATGTGCGACTTCGAATAGCAGAGGTCGATCGCATCGACGACCATGCGGATATCTGCGCTGTTCTTGCCGGACGCTTTGGAGCTCGGGATGTCGACCATCTCGAAGCCGTGCATGTGGAACTCGCGCATGAAGTTCTGGAACCGGCTCCAGTCGCAATAGGCGCGTTTGAACACGATGCGACCCCGCTCGAGCAACCGCTTAAGGACGAGCTCGATTTCGAAGCGGCCCTTCTTGTCCTGCTCTACCCCGAGAGCCAGGTTTTCGAAATCGACGAACACGGCCGTCGTGAGCTCATTGCGTAGCGAGGGGTCTGAGGACATGAAGTACCTTGATCGTGAAAATGGAATAGCGAGCCGCGTAAAACCGCGGGTTCATGGCATCTTGAGCGTTGCGGTAAAGCGTGGCAAGCCGAGCACGCTAGGCGCCCGCGGCAGTTGCCAGCGTCGCCGTCAGCATCGAGACCAAGGCGCGCCAACCGCGACTGCCGACGTGCTTCTGGTTCACTTCGAGCTCGACTCCGGCGTACGCACGCTCGCTGTGACGCCGGCGCAGGTGCGTCACAAGGGCGTCGGAAATGCCTCGATACGGATAGTTGCGGCGCAGAACGAGCTCGGGTACAGCGGCATGCATCGCGTCGTACCACGCGTCGATGAAACGTACCTCCCCCGCCCGTCCGGGGTGGTAGAGGAAGCCGATGTCGCAGTCACGTACCTCGCCGTGCAACACCGGAGTGAAGCTATGCGACGACACGTGCAGCACGGCGCCGCCCGTCGCAACAACCTCGTCGACGGCACGTTCGACGGCGTTGCGGTACGGCCAGTAGTACGCGGCCATCGCGGCGGTGCGTTCCTCGCGAGTGAGCCCCCGCGTGTACTCGGAAAACACGTTGCGGTGGTACGGCGAGCGATTCAAGTCGACTACGAGCCGCGTCGTCGTAGCCGTGAATGGCGCAACGCCCAAGCGTCGGCCGAACGCGCGCGCCACTTGGAGCGCGCCGTAGTCGAGCCCGCGATGCGAATCGAGCACTGCCGCAGCGCCTGCAAATAGCGGCGCGTATCGCGCGGGCACGCGATTGCCACCGTGCTCGCAGCTAATGACTAGCTGGCGGGGGCGGGGGCGCGAACGGCTCGCTGTCGGCGAGCGCTTCGCAGAGCTTCTCATAGACCCTCGTGAGTTTGGTTCGCGTCGGCAGCAGGCCCACGGCCTTCCCAATCCGAGTCGCGAGCGTGCCGTGACGCAGATAGTGCTCGAGCATCCGGCCGGTCTTGGCGTCCACCAGACTGCGCGCGGACACGGCTTCGATCAAATGCTCCCACAACCCTTTGAGCTCGGTGGAGCTGCCGGAAAATCCGAGCGCGGCAAGATAGCGCTTGTCGTCTACACCGGCGCCCTCGCCCCGCCGTTCCACCAGCCTGAACAGCTTGCCAAGCTCCGCCGTGCGCCACTCGTTCATGCCCTGGACGTCGAGCCACTGCTCCTCGCATAGCATTCTCAGCACTTCGACGATGAATGCCGCGTATGCCACGTCCATCAGCGGCGTCTCTTGTACGTCGAGCACGCGGATCTCGATGGCCATGCGGTCGAAACGCGCGATGGCGCCGTGCGCGTTGACCCATTCGTTGCGCAACACGCCCTCGGGATCGTGCGGGGCGAGATCGCGGTAGATCGGCTCGAGCACCCGCTCGTGGTATTCACCGATCGAACCGACAGGCTCCGGCACCACATCGCCGGTGACCGATGGAATCTTCGCGCAGTTGCCGCGGTACGCCACCAACCGGTTGTCGAGGATGCCGTTACGCTCGCCATCGACGATCGGAGAGCTCGCGGCCAACCCCGGCAGAATCGGCAACAGGAACCGAATCGCGGCATGCAGCCGCGCGAATTCCTCGTCGCCATGAAACGGAAGGTTCACGTGCATGCTCTGCAGGTTCGCCCAGCCGTGCCCTTTGCAAGAGAAGATCCGGTCGAACGTGTCGTAGATCTCGCGCGTGCCGTGCGGCCACAGCTCGACCTTGTTCGGGTCCATCCAAGGATGCATGGCGGTCGGCATGAGCCGCATCCCGTCGCGGCCGAGCGTGTCGTTCGCGAGCCGGACGTTCGTGGCGAATTCAGCGCCCAAACCCGCAAGCGAGCGCCGCGGTCCGTTGCACTTGAACTCGATGACGTGCAGCGCGAGCTCGTTGTTCCAGGCGATAGCGCCGTTCTCGAACTCGTCGGTGTGCTTCCCGGCCACGCTCTCGAGCAGTTGATCAGCGGCGGGCGCCACGTCGAGGCGCTCGCCGTCGACGATCATGTGCTCGATCTCCAACCCAAACGCGTCGAAGAGACGCAGCGGGGTGTCAACCAGCGGGCTTGAATTGCTTTCCGGCATCGACGCGCGTCCTGAACACTTTCATGATCCGATCGTACAGCTCGTCGCCGAGCACGGCGTCCTCGACACCACGATCGATGTTCGGGTTGTCGTTGACTTCTATCAGCACGTGCCGGCCGTTCACCGTTTTGATGTCGACGCCGTAGAGCCCGTCGCCGATCGCGTTGGCCGCCTTCAATGCAAGCTGAATGACCTCGCGCGGGGCGTGCTTGACGGCGATCGTCTCCGACTCGCCTTCCTTCGTACGCTGTTCGCCGTGGTGATAGATCTGCCAGTGGCCATCGGCCATATAGTAACGACAGGCGAACAGCGGCTGGCGGTCGAAGACTCCAATACGCCAGTCGTACTCCGTAGGCATGAACGATTGAACGACGACAAGGTCGCTGCGCGACAGCAAGCGCTGAAGGCCCGTAGCTAGATCCTTTTGGGTATCCGCGCGGAACACCCCTTCGGAGAACGCACTGTCGGGCTGCTTCAGCACGCACGGCAGGCCGAGATCGCGGACGATCTCCTCGGTCTTTGCGGTGTTGACCACCATGGTGGGCGGTATCGCGAGACCGAGCCGCCGCGCGAGCTCGAACAGATACACTTTGTTGCCGCACCGGATGATCGACTCGGGGTCGTCCACCACGACGAGCCCTTCCGTCCTTGCCCGGCTCGAAAACCGGTAGGTGTGGTGGTTCACGTTCGTCGTCTCGCGGATAAAGAGCGCGTCGAACTCGGCGATTCGGCCGTAGTCGTCGCGATTCAGGAACTCGACGTCGAAGCCGTTCGCGCGAGCCGCCCGCTCGAAGCGTCTCAGGGCCTCGCGATTCGACGGCGGCGAACGTTCGTCGTCGTTGGTCAGAATCGCGAGGTCGTGCTCGTATTGGACCGTGCGTCCGGACCGACCAGCCGGCCCTCGGCGGGCGAAGTGGTTCTCGATGACTCCACGCAGGAAGGTGCGATGGCTCGCAGGCAGATCCCCGATCGGCAGCGGAGCGATGCTCGACGGCCGCCACTTGCCCGTGGTCGAGGACTTGGAGAACGACGCCCGCATCAACGGCACAGGGAACAGATTGAACAGCGCACGGCTCAGGTCCGCATGCCGCTCCGCCAGGTTACAGCCGAAGTAGATGCTGAGCTCGAAGCGCTTCGAGACGATCTTGTGCAGCGAGCGCTGAATCATTTCCTCGAGCTCGTCATCCGCACGCAGCAGCGACCGCGATTTCATGTCCTGGATGGTGGCGACGCTCGGCATCGTGCGTTGGCCGCGAGCCGCCGCGAGCAATGAGACGTAGTAACCCGCGGTCTGGTACGCGTAAGAGTCGCAAAGGTTGTAAACGCGCGCCTGGCTCAGACCGCTCAGTCGCTCGTCGCGCAAATACGCGTCGGCGCTGATGACTTCGGCGCCCGGAAACTGCAGCGGCCACTGGTCGGGGTGGTCGACAATGATGAAGGCCGTCATCCGGTAGAAGCCTTCGGCTCGATGACGAGCAGGTTCGCATCGTACGTCATGATGCCGAGCAGAATCGCGCCGATGAGTCGCTGCACGTTGACGGCATAATAACGCGAACTCGAAAGCGGATTGCTCGCGAGAGGATCGGCAATGAGAATCTCGCGTGTGCCACGCCGGTACCCCGTCAGTACGACGAAATGCCCAACGGGTTCCCCGCGAATGTCGTCATCGACGTTCGTCTCTCCTATCTCGCGCGTAGCGCGATACAGATACGTTGCGCTCAAGCCGGTGATGAGCGGCGTCCGACGACTCAGGAATTTACGGATCAGTGCGGGCTCGAGATCGCGCAGTTTCAGTTTCCCGCCGAGCCGCAAGAACTCGTCGTACCCACGGGTCGCGCTCTGGATGCGACGCCACTGTTTCTGCTTCGCCTGAGCTTTTAGCCGGACGCGGATCTCGTCGTTGGGCAGGTCGAACCAAGTGGGGTCGAACAAGTCCAGGTTGTAAGTGAATAGCGTGGCGTCGTAACCGCGCGCAAGCGCGTGGTTCGCCAGGAATACATCGAGCGTGCCGCCACGATCGAGCATACGAGTGTCGGCGATCACACTCTTGAGAGTCACCGTATCGCCATAGAACCGATAGATGCCGTGCAGGCATGCCGGTCCGCAAGTGACGTCGTCCGGTTGCGGCTCGACGACGAAGCCAAGACCTGGCTTGGCCGGTCGCGCAGCGAGCGCTCTCCGCTTTCGTTTGAAAATCACTGTGGGTCGGCGCTGGCCGCTATCAGCGCGTGGGCGGGCGCGGCACTGGACTACAGCTTGACGTCGATATCGTCCTGCCCGTAATCGTCCCAGTCAGAGAGTTGTCGCCGCAGGTTTTGTTGCTCCGTCCGCAGCTCCACGCGCTGGCGGGCGGGCTTCTTCGGGCGGCGAGCATCGCGACTCCCCGAACGGTCATCCGAATCGTCAGAATCGTCGCTGGACTCCACGTCGTCGAAGAATGGGGCTTCATTGCCGTCCTCCTCGACCTGCTCTTTGGGCTTACGCATCGTAACCCTCCTTGACTGCCATCATCGTCTCCGGGTCTTTGCCCGGTTTTTGCCGCGTCCGCCGCGGGCTACTTAACCGCCACCCGAGCACCGGCCAGCGATGAGCTGCGCACTATAAGCCGTTCGCGACCCCTGTCAAGATAAGAAATGCCTAGGTAAATCCGGTGGTTATTAGATTTCTCTAGGCTCGAATCGGGGTGGCGTAAGCGGCCGGGCCGGCAAGTCTAGGCGGCACCGATCGTCTTACAGAACACCACCTTATGATCGCCAGCCGCGTAGAAATTATGGAGGCGCGCGACCTGCCTGTATCCGGCATCCCGGTAAAACCGCCTGGTTCTGGCGTAGACCGCCCGGGACGACGTCTCGATATAGAGCCCTCCGCCGCCGCGTTCGGCTACGGCGGCCTCGGCAAGCGCCATGAGTTGCTGACCGATGCCCTGGCCTTGGGCCACCGGTTCCACAGCGATCCAGTACAGGTCGTAGCTCTGCTGAGTCAGTGGCACGTTACCCCAGGCGCAGTAGCCCACGAGCCGCCCAGCCAGAGTCGCGAAGAAAAACTCATAGCCGCTCTTCGAGCCGCGTCGGAGCCGCTCCTCGAGCAACTCGAGGGCGATCTGCCGTTCCTCGGGGTAGAACACGCGCGTCGCCGCTACGAGCCGACGCAAAGCGGGCACATCGGTCAGGCGCGGGCGACTGCGATAGCGAACCTTCCCTTCCGTTGAACGGGTCAACCGAACCTCCGAGGACGGGTGTCCCTTCGACGCAGGGCGTCTTCCACTAACCAGGCGATGGCCGTTTGGTACTCGATGCCCCCCGTCGCGAGCGCGGCAGCAAACCCTGCATCGGGCGACAGGCAGGGATTCGCATTGACCTCGAGCACCCACGGCTTCTGATCCGCATCGACGCGCAAGTCGACGCGCGCGTAGCCCGCGAGCCCGAACAGCTCCCAACAGTCGCGTGCCACGCTTTCAGCGCGCTCCGCGAGCTCAGGCTCCACTACAAAGCTGCGGACGGTGTTCCGATACTCGAAGCTATCAGCATGCCACTTGGCGGCGTAGCCGACGATTGCGGGCTTGTCCGCAGGGAAACCGTCGAAGCGGATCTCAGCCACGGGCAACGCGCGCACGCCACCCGCCGCCGCGACGAGCGCGACGTTCAACTCGCGACCGGGCACGAAGCGCTCGGCGAACCAATCACCGCCATGCTGAGCGCAACGCGCTTCGATCACCCGCGGGACCGCCGCGGCGCCGTGCACGACCGACGAGTCGTCGATGCCGAGCGACGCGTGCTCCCACACCGACTTCACGATCCACGGCCCGTCGTCGGCGCCGGCGGCGAACACGGCGGGCGTCGGCACACCCGCTCGAAGCATCTGCTGCTTCGCCAGCACCTTGTCCGAGGTCACGCCGAGTACGCTCGCCGAGCACCCTGTGAATGCCGCGCCGAGCGACTCGAGCAGTGCCGGCACGGCGTGAATCAGCTGCCCGCGGCCGTCGAGCGACTCGACGAGATTCACGACCAACCGTGGCTCGAACTCCGCCAGCAACGCCCCGACGCGCGTGAGATCGAGGCCTATCGCCTCGATGCTCGTGTCGTAACCGAGATCCCGGAGGGCNNCGCTCCGTCGTGCAGTGGAGGATCTCGCCGATCAGCGCTCGGTAGTCCATGCCGGACAGCGCCGCCATGATCGGCAGGTCCGAGTGGTCCGGCGTGAGCCCCGCGAGCGGATTGACCTCGAGCATCTGCGGATTGCCGGCGCTATCGAGCCGAACATCGACGCGGCCCGCGTCGCGGCACCCAAGACAACGCCAGGTGGCGAGCGCGACATCCTCCACGCCGCGGCGCAGGTCGCCGGGCGCGAGCAGCCTGTACTCGACGAGCTCGCGCCAGTTCGCCTTGTTCCGGTATGAATACACGCCTTCGTCCGCGCCCACGCGTAGCGCGACCTCGAGCGTGGCTAAGGCGCGCGCGGAAGCGCCAGTGCCCAAGATCCCGACCGTGAACTCGCGACCGCTCAGATATTCCTCGACCAGCACCGGCTGGCGGTATTCCTCGAGCAGCTCCGTGCATACGGCTAGCAAGTCGGATTGCGACTCGACTCGCGACTTCTCGGTCACGCCTTTGCTGGACCCTTCGCCCGCGGGTTTCACGAACATCGGCAAGGTCAGCTTGACCGCGGCCACGTCGGCCGGCACCGCGACGAGCGTGAAGTTCGGAGTCGGCACACCGCAGCCGCGGGCAACATGCTTGGCCATGCCTTTGTGCAGGGTTAGCGCACACACTAACGGGTCGGAGAACGTGTACGGCACACCGTAAGCCTCGAGAAGCGCTGGCACCTGTGATTCACGGCCGAAGCCGGCAACGCCTTCGGCGATGTTGAACACGAGATCCCAGCGCTGGCCGGACACGAGCCGGGACGCGAGGGCGCGGACGTGGCCAATGCGGTCGATGGAATGGCCAAATGACTCGAGCGCGCCGGCGATGGCGTCAATCGTTGCCAAGGAATCGAACTCAGCAACGGCGTGCTCATCGAAGCCGAGCGCCAAATAGTCGTTCTTCAGATCGTAGGTGAGCCCGATCCGCACGTCGCGCCTCTTCTTAGTTGCGCGTGACCGCGCCGGCTATTCGTTGTTGCTGCGGCCGTCGCCCGCGTTCTTGCCGAGTGTACCGTCCGGGTCGGGGTACCGACACTCGGCGCCGCGGAAGTTACGCAGTAGCAGGTCGTTGCCGTCGCGGCCGATCACAGCATCGGGCAGCATCGCGATCTTGCCGCCGCCACCCGGTGCATCGACGACATAGTTCGGCACCGCATAGCCGGTGGTGTAGCCACGCAACTGCGAGATCAGCTCGAGACCCTTGTCGACCGACGTGCGGAAGTGGCTCGACCCGCTGATCGGATCGCATTGATAGAGGTAATAGGGCCGCACACGGATCTTCAGCAACGCATGGAACAGCTTCTTGAGCGTGGCGACATCGTCGTTCACGCCCTTCAGCAGCACGGTCTGGCTGCCGAGCGGGATGCCGGCATCGGCCAGGCGGCCACAGGCCTCAGCAACCTCCGGCGTGATCTCGTCGGGATGCGTGAAGTGCAGGCTCATCCACAACGGGTGGTAGCGGCGCAGCATCTTCGTCAGCGTGGGCGTCACCCGCATGGGCTGCACGATCGGCTGTTTGCTGCCGATCCGGATGAACTCGAGATGCGGGATCGCTCGCAGGCGCGACAGGACGTACTCGAGCCGGTCCTCGTCGAGCGACAGCGGATCGCCTCCCGATATCAGGCAGTCGCGTATGGCTGGCGTGGCCGCGATGTACTCGATCGCGCGGTCGATGTCGCCCTTGCGCAAGGCGCGCTCGCCGCTGGCGCCCACGAGCCGGGCCCGCGTGCAGTAGCGGCAATAGACGGAGCAGAAGTTCGTGACCAGCAGCAGCACGCGGTCGGGATAGCGATGCACCAGCCCCGGCACCGGGCTGTGGCCATCCTCGCCGAGCGGATCTTCTTCCTCACCCACGCTACGGTCGAATTCCGACAGCGTGGGGATCGTGGTCCGGCGCAGTCCCTGCTGCGCGTCGACCGGATCGATCAGGCTCATGTAGTACGGTGTGACGCCGATCGGCAGGGGTCCATGGTGCCGGGTAATCGCGGCCCGTTCCTCGTCGGTCACATGGATCATGCGCTCGAGTTGCTCGAGGCTGCGGACGCGGTTGCGGTTTTGCCAGCGCCAATCGTTCCATTCGGCGCTCTTCACGCCGGGGAAATGACGCTTGCGGAACTCATTGCTGACCGAGCTCACGACGAAACGAGCGCGGGCCGCGCGGGCCAGCTGGACCGGCGACGTCAGACCGTTGGCGTTGAGATCGCGGAGGGTTGCGACGGGGGTGCGGACGAGAGACTGCTCGGCTTGCGCCAAACTCGGAGGCTCTTCCTCCAGAGACAGGAGCTTACTCACCTGGGGTAAACGTCCATGGGCTCGGGGCCCCGAATTTTTTCTTGCCCGGCAATTCCGTCGTTACCGGACTGGGCAGACCACCTGCCCGTAGAGTGAAGCGGCGGTAAATATAAAACGGCCGGCATGGATTGCAAGTGTTTTCTTCGACGGTCGCGATTCACTCGACTGCTCACGCCGCACCGAAATGTTGCCCACCCGATCACACTTGGTAGCGCAGCCCAGCGTAGAATAGCCTCACGAGTCGGAGGCTCCCCATGACCAAGAACGCTACTCTCAGTTACGACGGCAAGAGCTACGAAATGCCGGTGGTTGTAGGCACCGAGGACGAAGCTGCCGTCGACATCTCGCAGCTGCGCGCCAAATCCGGGCTCATCACGCTCGACAGCGGCTACGGCAATACCGGCGCCTGCCAGAGCAAGATCACCTTCATCGACGGCGAGAAAGGCATCCTCCGCTATCGCGGGTATCCGGTCGAAGAGCTGGCCGAGCGGTCGAGCTTCGTGGAGTCAGCGTACCTCCTGATCTTCGGCGAGCTGCCCACGGCACCGCAGCTCGCGGAGTTCCGGCGCTTGCTGGGCGCGCACGAGTACATCCACGAGGACATGCTGCATCACTTCGATGGCTTCCCCGCGAACGCGCCGCCGATGGCGATCCTTTCAGCCATGATCAACGCCCTCGGCTGCTTCCAGCCCGCGTTCATGCTGACCGAGGACAGCGACCACTTCATGGAGCCCGCGGCCCGCCTCATGAGCAAGGTCCGGACGATTGCCGCCGCGAGCTACCGCAAGACCATCGGCCGGCCGGTCAACTACCCGCGCAACGAGCTTCGCTACACGGCCAACCTGCTGCACATGATGTTCTCGCAGCCGCACAAGCTCTATCAGCCCGACGACGTCACCGTCCGGGCGCTCGACCAGCTGCTGTTGCTGCACGCCGACCACGAGCAGAACTGCTCCACGTCGACCGTGCGCATGGTGGGCTCGTCGCAGGCCAACCTGTATGCCTCCGTCGCGGCCGGCGTGTGCGCCCTGTGGGGCCCACTGCACGGCGGCGCCAACGTGGCGGTCATGGAGATGCTCACGCAGCTGAAGGACAGCGGCCAGCACCTCGACCAGTTCATCGCACGCGTCAAGGACAAGGACGGCCACGAGCGGCTCATGGGCTTCGGCCACCGCGTGTACAAGAACTTCGACCCGCGCGCCAAGATCATCAAGGAAGCCTGCCACGCGCTACTGAAGAAGCTCGGCGTCAACGATCCGCTGCTCGAGATCGCCATGCGGCTCGAGGAAGTGGCGCTGCGCGACGAGTACTTCGTGAAGCGCAAGCTGTACCCGAACGTCGACTACTACAGCGGCATCATCATGCGGGCGCTCGGCATCCCTACGAACATGTTCACCGTCATGTTCGCNNCTGCCCGGTTGGATCGCGCATTGGCGCGAGGTCCGGATGGGCGCGGCGCGTATCGACCGACCGCGGCAGGTCTACACCGGGGCCACGAAACGCGCCTACGTGCCGATGGACCAGCGCAAGTAGCGCGATGAATGTCCTGATGGTCTGCTCGGAATTCGCCCCCTGGGCGAAGACCGGGGGACTGGCCGACGCCGTCACCGGGCTCGCGAACGCCCTCGTGGCTCGCGGCCACGACGTGCGAGTGCTGTTGCCGCGCTACGCGCATTTGCCGGGACCCGGTGTGACGTTGCGACGGCTGCGCGCCGGCCAGCATCGCTTCGACGAGATCGAACCCGCAGCCGGCGACCGCCCCGCGCCGCGCGTCTACCTGCTTGAGCTCGACGAGCTCACCGCAAACTCCATCTACACGGCCGATGCGCGCGACGCGGGCCGCTTCATTCGACTCGCGTCGGCCGCGCTCGAGCTGCCGGCCGCGCTGCACTGGCGCCCCGACATCCTGCACTGCCACGACTGGCACGCGGCACTGGCCCCCGTGCTAAGTCGCGCCGCGGGTGCCACGCGCAGAACACGCACGGTGTTGACGCTGCACAACGTCGGCTACCAAGGCGTGTTTGCCGACGACGTGCTCGAGCAGTACGCACCGCCGCAGTTACGCGCAGCCATAGCCCCGGATGCGCTCGCGGGCGGCGACGTGAACTTCCTGCGCGCGGGAGTGCGGGCCGCCGACATCGTGACGACGGTAAGCCCTACCTACGCCGCCGAGATCCGCACGCCCCAGTTCGGCATGGGGCTCGAGGACGCGCTGAACGCGCGCGGCGCGACGCTCGTCGGAATCCTGAACGGCGTCGACTACGACGTCTGGGATCCGCGCACCGATCCGTTCCTTGCGACTCACTTCGATGCAACGAGTCTTGCGACGAAGCTCGAACTGAAGAGCGCGCTAGCCGCGCGTCTCGGATTGCAGGCCGACGCGACCACCCCGGTGATCGGCATAGTGACCCGGCTCGCGCCGCAGAAAGGTATCGACCTCCTCGCGATGGCACTGCCGGAACTGCTACGCGAGACCCGCGCGACCTTCGCGGTACTTGGCAGCGGCGACACGGTGCTCGCAAGCACGCTCGCAGGCTTCGCTCGGGAGCAGCCGGCGCGCGTCGCGTTCACCGATGGCTACGACGAAGCGCTCGCGCACTTGATCTTCGCCGCAAGCGATCTGACGCTGGTGCCGTCGCGGTACGAGCCGTGCGGACTCACGCAGATGTACGCGTTACGTTACGGCACGATACCCGTGGTCCGTGCCACGGGCGGACTGGCCGACACGATCACGCACTTCGACCCCGCGACCAGCACGGGCAACGGCAGTGTGTTCCGCGACGCGGACGCAGGCGGCCTCTCGTGGGGCCTGCGCACGGCACTCGACTGGTTCGACGATCGCGCCGCCTGGCCGCGCCTCGTGGCGAACGCGATGGCCGCGGATTTTTCGTGGGGCAATCAAGTGCCCCACTACGAAGACCTCTACCGCAGCCTGCTCTGAACTAGGACGGAGTCAGGCGCAACTACGCAAAACCCGACTCCGTCTTTGGGAGGCGGTCGAAGCGCGAGGCGCGAGCGCGGCAGGTCGCGGCGAGCGATGCCGGCACTTGGTCCCAGGAGAAGCGCCAGCGCCAGTTGCCGACGACGGTGCCAGGCGAGTTCATGCGCGAAGACGAATCGAGTGCGAGCAGATCCTGCATGGGAACGACGGCCAGAGCCGCCTTCGACGCGTAGGCCGCGTCGATCAGGAAGTCCGGTACCGCCGGATGCTCGGGCGCGCCGAGCATCCGCGAGACGACGCCGCGCGCATTCGCATCGAGGCTCGAGTACCAGCCGACCGTCGTATCGTTGTCGTGTGTACCTGTATACGCAACCGCTCTCTGCCGATGCTGTTGCGGCAGATGCGGATTGTCAGCCGAGCCATCGAATCCGAACTGCAACACCACCATGCCTGGCAATTCGAACCGGTCGCGCAGCGCGCGCACTTCGTCCGTGATGATGCCTAAGTCTTCCGCGACGAGCGGCAGCTCGCCGTATGTCGAGCGTAACGCCGTCAGCAGCTCGGCACCGCGGCCGTGACGCCACGCACCTGTGCGCGCCGTCGTTGCGCCCGCAGGCACAGCCCAATACGACTCTAGTGCGCGGAAATGGTCGATGCGGACGAGATCGAACCGCGCGAGCTGCGCCCGTAAGCGGTCGAGCCACCAGCGGAAACCCGTGCGCTGCATCGCGTCCCAGTCGTACAGCGGGTTACCCCATAGTTGGCCATCGGCATTGAAGTAGTCCGGCGGCACGCCGGCCACTTCTTTCGGTTCGCCCTCGGCGTCGAGCGCGAATAGTCCGCGCCGCCACCAGACTTCCACACTGTTACGGTCTACGTAGAACGGCAGGTCGCCGAACAGGCGCACGCCTCGATCGTTCGCATAGCGCTTCAACGCCGACCATTGCAGATCGAACAGGTACTGCTCGAGCACGAGGCCGCGGAACCGCTCGCGGTGCTCGCGTCCGAGCCGTAGCAGCGTGTGTAAGTCGCGATCCCGAAATTCGCGCGGCCATTGCCACCATGGAGCCGCGCCGAACTGTTCGCTGCAGAGCTCGAATAGTCCGTACGACAGCAGCCAGCGCTGCGCGCGCGCGAAGTTCGCAAACTCACGTCGCTGTGCGTCGGTTGCGAGCGTCGCGAACGACCGATACAGCGCGTCGTGCCGCCCGTCGAGTGAGGTAAGGTCGAGACCGCGCGGCAGCTCTCGCAACGTCGCAAGATGCTCGCGATCGAGCAGCTGGCGGTTGCCGGCATACGCGGAGCGCAAGCCATACGGCGAACCGTAGTCGTCCGGCGGGCCCAGCGGCAATGTCTGCCACACGCTGAAGCCGCCTGCCGCAAGCCAGTCGACGAATCGCCAGGCCTCGCGTCCCAGGGTGCCCTGGAGGTCTCCGCCAGGTAGCGACGTGGGATGGAGCAACACTCCGGCGCGGCGCGCAGTGAGGACGGGATTCACGTGCGCTCAGCGAGAGGGACTGCGGCGCAGCGCCGCGAGCATCGCACGCGTCACGAGAACGACGCCGTTGTCCGTGACGTAGAAGTGCTGTTTATCGGCCTCGCGGTTACGGCCAATCACGGTGCCGTGCGGGATGACGCAGCCTTCGTCGATGATCGCATTCTGGATGAAGCAGCTGCGACCGATCTCGACGCGCGGCAGCACGACGGAGCGAAATACCTCCGAACCCTCGTCGACCACGACATTCGTGTGGAACAATGATTCGCGCACGAGGGCGCCGGAGATGATGCAACCGCCCGAGATCATGGAGTTGATCGCGAGACCTCGGCGCCGGTCCTCGTCGAGAATGAACTTAGCGCCTGGCACCTGCTCCTGGTACGTCCAGATCGGCCATTCCTCGTCGTAGAGATTCAGCTCTGGGCTCACGTGAATGAGCTCCATGTTCGCGTTGTAATAGCCGTCCACCGTGCCGACGTCACGCCAGTAGCG
>PMCP01000132.1:0-1646 GCA_003155415.1 Gammaproteobacteria bacterium
GCGTTGCCTGCCGTCGCGCCGCTGCCTACGGCATAGCCCGAGCCTACGAATACCATTCCGTCGACGACAACGGCCCCGGCTACCGCGATCGCGCCTCCGTGTGTCGGCACCTTGTTCACGGTTTCGAACGTCGCTGACGTGTCGAACTTCCACAGTTCCTTGCCGTCGGCGGCGGCCACCGCATACAGCATGCCGTTCGTCGAGCCCTCGAACACGACGCCCGGAATCACCGTGGGCGCGGCGCCGAGTGGGCTCGTGCCTTCCCCGGACGGCGCCTTGGGCGTGAACTTCCACACCGTCTTGCCGGTCAGCGGGTCGATGGCTGCGAGGCCGCCGGAGCCCATGCCGTAGTACACGTGTTGGTCGTCGGCCGCACCGCCCCACACGATATTGGCGCCGCCAAAGCGTGAGTTGCCCCCGGGTGTTGCACCGCTCGGATTCACGCGATACAGCAGCGCGCCGTTGTTGTCGGGGTCGAGCGCGAACACGTCGGCAGCCTTCGTCCCGCCGAGCAGCACGCGCTTGCCGTTCGTAGCGGTAGTCAGGATCGGCGAGTTGCCGATATCCATGTCGGGACCGAGCACTTCGGGGCAGGCTTCGCTCTTCTCCGGCCGATTGCAGCCGCCCATGAACACGTCGTTCTCGGTGGCTTGATACGACCAGAGCAGTTTGCCGCTATCGATGTCGACGGCCATGAAGCCGTCCGTCGTCTTGGGCGACGGCGCGGTCGTCGCGTCGCCGGTGCCGAAGTACACGGCGTGTCTCGCCGGGTCCACGGTCGGCGTGTTCCAGACGGCGCCTCCGGCCGGCTTGTATAGCGTCACGCCGTTGGCCTGCGTCTTGTACGGCTTCGGTTCCTCGGGAATGACCCAGGCCTTCCAGATCTCTCTGCCGGTGTTGGCGTCGAGCGCTACGACGCTGCCGCGCGAGCTGCAGCACGGATAGCTCGGATCGCCGCTGCTGAACTCCTCCGACGACGACACGGGCACGAACAGCTTGTCGCCGTAGAGCTTGGTGCCGGCGGTGATGCGTGCGATGAAATGGCTATCCGCCTGTGTCTTCCACAGCAGCGTGCCGTTCTGTGCGTCGAGCGCGTACACGTTCGCGTGGCCGTCGCCGAAGTACACGGCGTAGCGCGCGGGAGCGTGGCCGCGAACAGCGCCAATCATCGCTGCGTTGCGAATGATCGAGCCGGCCTCGAACGACCAATACACGCAGCCGGTCTTCGCATCGAGCGAGTAGAAGAAGCCGTTGTCGCTGCCGACGAACACTCGGCCGGCGGCGACCGTTGGCTGCGCATTCGCGGACACGCCGGAAGGGAATCCGAACGCCCACTTCAGCTTCAGCCGCGGCACGTCGTTTGCCGTGAGTTTCGCCACGGCGGCAGATTGCAGGCGGCGATTCGCATCGTCTGCACTCCAGCCATTCCACATCGGGCTCGTGGCGGGATCCGCAAGCGGCGAATTGCTGGCGCAACGATTCGGCATCTGCGCCGCGGCGCCGCTTGCGGCGCTGCCGAGAGGTCGGCCGCTCATGAACTCTGCGACGCCGCGCTTCTGCTGATCGCTGAGCGCAGCCCCTTGGGGTTGCATGATGCCGGAGACGAGCGCGTTGTAGATTTTCTCCGGCGGCATCTCGCGGATCGC
>PMCP01000132.1:1654-5124 GCA_003155415.1 Gammaproteobacteria bacterium
GTGGCTGCTCCCAGCGGTGCCTTGACCGTGCCGGCGCACCCGCCGACAAGAAGCACGACGGCAGCGAGGAATGGCGCGAATCGGCAACGTGTCGTGGCAGCGGAGGCGGGAGCGATTCGCGTGGACGTCATGGGTGGTTCTCTACGCTGGGAGTGGGGTGCGACTTCTGCCGGCCGCTCGGCGGCGAATACTTCGAGTGCCGCTGAACGTTTAGCTCAACAACCAGTTCCGCACGACGTCGATGTGTCGCGACGCAAGCAGCGGTGGCGCGTGGCCCACGCCTTCGAACTCGACGATGGTGACTTTCGGGCCGCGCGTCTTCATTTTCTCCGCCGTCTCTTTCATCAGCACGTCGGATTCCGCGCCGCGCAGCACGAGCACCGGGCAGCGAATCTGATCCCACACGGGCCAGAGATTCAGGTCCGCGATCGGCACGGACTTCATCGGCACCGCGATGCCGGGGTCGTACGCGGTTTCATAAGTGCCGTCGGCCCGTTGACGCACGCTGTAGCGTGTGAGGTGCGCCCACTGCTCATCGTTGAGCTTGCCGTACGGCGCGAGAATCTTGCGCAGATATTGTTCGGCTTCCGCGAGCGAAGGGAACGTTGCCTGCGTGCCGACGTAAGTGAGCATTCGCCGCGGCGCTTCCTTCGGGATGAACGGACCCGCGTCGTTGATCACGAGCCGGCGGATCGGCGAATTCGGCTGCGCCGCCATGAACATGCCGATGAGCCCGCCGAGCGACGTACCTACCCAATCGAACTCGTCGCCGCCGAGCCGCGCGAGCATCGCGGTGAAATCCGAGCAGTAGGTGGCGAACGTGTAGTTGCGCTTGTCGACGAGCCAGTCGCTCTTGCCGCGGCCCACGATGTCGGGGCACACCACGCGCCGTCCGTCGCGCGCGAGCATTGCGGCGAGATAATCGAAGTCGTGGCTGTTGCGGGTCAGGCCATGAATGCACAAGACGGGGGGCGAGCCGTTCGGCTTGCCCCACTCGTTGTACACAATGCGATGGAAACCACTGGTGGTGAGACTTAGGAAACTCTTCTGATCCATGAATCCCTAGCGGCGTAGCGCAAAAACCCAGACCACGCCCCCCTGCGGCACGATCGTCTCCGTGTTGCGCGCCCGGTCGATGCGTCCCAGCATGCCTTGCGCGTCCACGCCCCAACCCGACTGTACGGCAATGTACTGCACGCCGTCGACNNGTGGTGCCGCCCGTGAAGACGAGGCCGCCACCCGTGGCCAGCACGGGACCCCAGTTCGGCGATTCATATTTGTGCGTCCACACGCGCTCGCCTGTGCGCAGGTTCCAGGCTTGCAGCTCGCCGATATGGTCGGCGCCTTCGGCGACGGTGAAGTCCGTGGTTTGCGCACCCGTGAACTGCTGTCCCGGCCGGTACTCGACTTCATCGCCTTCGAGCTCCTGGCACAGGTTTTCGTTGGCCGGGATATAGAGGTAGTTCGTCTTCGGGCTGTAGGCGGCCGGCACCCAGTCTTTGCCACCCCACAGCGACGGGCAATATTTCGTGCGCTTGCCCGTCCCGGGCTTGTGCGTCATGTCGTATTCGGGCCGGCCCGTCACGGGGTCGAGCTTCGTGAATACGTTCTGCTTCACGTAAGGCTTGCCGCTGATGAACGTAATGGCGCTTGCGCTGCGCTCGAGCATCCACAGATACCCGTCGCGCCCCGGGTGAACGAGGCCCGGCACCATCGTGCCGTTGCGCGGCAGATCGACGAGCAGCGGCGGGGAAACTTCGTCCCAGTCCCACGAATCGTTCCAATGGTACTGGTGATGTGCACGCAGCTTGCCGGTGTCGACCTCGAGCGCGATCACGGAGCTCGTGTACAGGTTGTCGCCCGGTCGCGTGTCGCCCATCCACGGTCCTGGGTTACCGGTGCCCCAGTACGTGAGCCCAAGCTTCGGATCGTAGCTGCCGGTCACCCAGACCGGCGCACCACCGGTCTTCCACGAATCCCCGGGCCACGTGTCGTTGCCCGGTTCGCCTGGGCCCGGGATCGTGTACGTTTTCCAGACCTGGTTTCCGGTCTCGGCGTCGAGTGCTGTGACGAAGCCGCGAATGCCACGCTCGCCGCCCGATACGCCGACCATGATTTTGCCGCGCGCTGCGAGCGGCGCCATCGTCATGTAGTAGCCCGTGTTGTAGTCGGCGACGGCCTTGTCCCATACGACGGCGCCCGTCTTCGCGTTCAGCGCGACCACCTTCGCGTCCGACGTCGCCATGTACACCTTGTCGCCGAAGAGCGCGACGCCGCGATTCGTCGGATGACCCATGCGAATGTCGGCCGGCATCTGCCGGCGATAACGCCACAGGAGATCCCCCGTCTTTGCGTTGATCGCGAACACCTGGTTGAACGGCGTGGTGATGAACATCACGCCGTCGTTTACGACTGGCGGCGACTGATGGCCCTCATTCGTACCCGTGGACATCGTCCACACCGGCTCGAGCGTGGCGACATTCCGCGTGTTGATGTGCTCGAGCGGGCTGTAGCCCCACGAATCATANNCTGTAGGCGCGCGGCGCTTGCGCCGTGGCCGCGAACGCTGCGAGCAATGCACTGGCGGCGAGCATGCTGGCGATGGAATGGCGGATCATCGAACCCCCCTCGTGGAACGACTGGCACCGGCAATACTGAACGAGCCGGCCGCGCTTGGCCATGTCCTTGTTGCGGACCGACGACCCGGAGTCGTCCTCTGGCTCGACGCCGCGCTGGCACTTAGAATCTTCCGCTCGCACGCTCACTCACTTGGCGGCTGGGGCTCAACGAATGGATTCAATCGAACACCTCGCGCGCAGTGCCGCGCCGCCCGCCGACTATTGGTCGGTGCGCACCGTCACGGAGCAGACCGAACGAGTGAGCGTCCGCGATGATGTCGCCGAACCACCGCTGCGCGCGCGCGATGCGGGTGTCATGGTGTCCGTCATCCGCGACGGCGGGCTCGGTTACGCCGCGACGAGCGACGTATCGGCCGCCGGACTGAAGCGGGCGTTCGCGCGTGCCGGCGAGCTGGCCGCGGCGACCTCAACACGCGGCGTGTTCGACTACCGCAATGTGCAAATGCCGCTTCCTGATGGCGACTATCGATCGCCCAACACCAGGCCGGCTACTGCCATCTCGCTCGCCGATAAATACGAGCTGGTGCAGCAAGTGTGCGCGAGCGCGAAGATCGACGACGCGATCGTCGATCGTCAGGCGGGCATCTGGACGACGCGCACGCAGCAGCTGTTCGTGACGTCGGACGGTGGCCGTGCCGAGCAGTCGTGGGATTTCATGGTGCCCTCGCTCACGGTCGTCGCATCGGCCGACGGCGACACGCAAACACGCTCTTCAGCCGGTCAATACAACGGCTTTTGCCAGCAGGGCGGCTTCGAAGTGCTCGAACGTGCCGAGTTCGTCACCGATGGCCCTCGCGTCGCGCGCGAGGCGCTGCAGCTCGTTCACGCACG
>PMCP01000111.1 GCA_003155415.1 Gammaproteobacteria bacterium
AGCTGATCGCTGTTCTTGTCCTGCATCAGCATGTGGCTGTTGCCTTTGATGCCCATGGCCGGCAAATGCATCATCTCGATGTCGCCGCCGGCCTTCTTCACCTGATCGGCGAATGTCTTGCACGTCTCGAACGATTGCGCCCAGCTCACGGGTCCGCCCGTCACGTCGCCCAGGTGGTCGCCGAACATCACGAGCGTCGGGATCTTGGCGAGCGTCGCGATCTGCTGCGCGCTCAGGTCCGTGACGCACGGCATCTCGATCGACACGATGCCCTTGATGCCGCTCGCGTTGATCAGTGCCGCCTGCTCCGGGAAGAAGCCGGATTCCGAGTGGCCCATGAGAATGGCTCCGCCCAGCTTCGCGCCCAACACCGCCATCTGCGCCCACGTCGGATTCGCCGTTTGTGGCAGCGTCGAGTTCAGATCCGGAATCATCTGCTTGTAGAGCTCCTCGACCGCCTCGATCGGGAACTGTCCGTCGGCGAATACCTCGCCGTACTTCGGTCCGAAGCGAAACACGGTCCAACCGATCTCGTGGCTCGCGGACAAGATCGTCGGCATCTGCGCCGGGGGCGTCTTGCCGGAACGCACGTCGCTGAATGCCGTCGGATCGAACCCCGAGCGTGCTCGTGACACCTGATCCGCGAGGTATACGGAGCGATCTTTGCGCACGAAGTACTCGCTCCAGCCCATGCGGCCGTCGGGCGTCGTCTCCCACGTCTTACTGCTCAAGCAGCAGCCGTGGACCATGACGACGGGGACATGCCGATCGCCCTTCAGGGGAATCTGGTACTGCACGTACATCTGGTTGACGGTGATCTGGCCCGTCTGCGCCGGAATCGGGCCGACGGCGGGCGACGACACCACCTTCGTTTCGCCGCCGACGAAGAAGCTGCCTTGCTCCTTGATCGTGAGCGGAGCCGCGATTGTGGTGAGCGACGTCACCGCCGCTACGGCAACCAAAGCAATCTCGAGACGACGGATAGCCATTTGAACGACCCCCGGATATTTTGGAAGCGCCGACGATACTACGCGGTTCGGTCTACCGCGGGGGCGTGTCGCCGCGCGACGTGTCGCGGCCCCAGTCCTCGTTCGCGCGCGCGATCACGTACGCGTGGATGGCTTCCGCCTCTTCGGGGCGAAGCACGTCGGCGAAGCTCGCCATACCGAGACGCTCGCGTACGCCGCGTAGCACGATGTCGTCGAAACCGGCGTGCGTTTCGGCGGTCATGTGGCGTAGATCTTTGATCACGCCGCTGCTCACGGCGCGAATGCCGTGACAGCCCGCGCAGATGCGGTGATAGAGCGCATTGCCGTTCTCGATCACGTCTTCGCTCACGCGCGGCACGGCAGGCGGGCCGGGCGGTAGCGGCACGGCTTCGTCGAGCGGCGGCAGCTCGGCCTTGCCACCGAGCTTGAACACGAGCAGGCGACCGTCGGCGCGCTTGCGGCTCGTGGTGGTGCGGATCTCCTGCAGCATCGCGTTGCCGCCGCCGAAGCCGGCACTGAGCGCGATGTACTGCTCGCCGTCCACCGCGTAGCTGATCGGCCCCGCGACCGGGATCGTCTGCACCGGCATCTCCCACAGTTTCGCGCCGGTGTCGGCGCGATACGCGGCGACGGTTTGATTCACCGTGCCTTGGAAGACCAGATTGCCAGCGGTCGCGAGCGTGCCGCCGTTGCCGCGCGACGGATAGTCCACGCGCCACGCCTCGCGCTGGCGCACCGGATCCCACGCCGTAAGCCACGCGTGGCCGCGCGAGTTGCCGAGCTCCGTTGCAATGCGCCCGGCTTCGCCGAGCGTGCCGCCCCAGCCCGTGTTCGAGCGGAACTGACGCCCTTCAGTGGGCGTGAAGCCGGGGTCGCGCGAGTAAGGCAGCCACACCTCTTGCACCGGGAAATAGACGAGCCCGGTAATCGGGCTGTACGACATCGGGTTCCAGTTGTGCGCGCCCGGCGGCGCGGGCGTCATCAATATAGGCTCGAGGTCGTAGCGCGCGGCGGGGTTGATCACGGGCCGGCCGGTGCGCAGATCGACGTGGCTCGCCCAGTAGTTCGGCGCGAACTTCGTCGCCGACAGCAGCTCGCCGCTCGCGCGATCGAGCACGTAGAAGAAGCCGTTCTTCGGCGCCTGCATGATGACCTTGCGCGTGCGGCCATCGATTTTGAGATCCGCGAGAATCATCGGCTGCGTCGCCGTGTAATCCCACTCGTCGCCCGGCGCTTCCTGGTAGTGCCAGACGTATTCGCCGGTGTCGGCTTTCACGGCGACGATCGACGCGAGGAACAGGTTGTCGCCGCCGCCGGGGCTTCGGTATTCCTGCACCCATGGGCCGCCGTTGCCGACGCCAAGATAGATGAGTCTTAAGCTGGGGTCGTAGACGATCGAGTCCCACACCGTGCCGCCGCCGCCTTGCTTCCACCACTCGCCGTGCCAGGTTTTCGCGGCCATCTCCATCGCGGCGTTCTCGAATCCCTTCTTGGGATCGCCGGGCACGGTGTAGAACCGCCACAGCTGCTTGCCGGTGCTCGCGTCGTACGCGGTGACGAAGCCGCGCACGCCGAGCTCTGCCCCGGAATTCCCGATCAGCACCTTGCCGTCGAACACGCGCGGTGCGCCCGTGATGGTGTAGGGCGCGGACTGGTCAAACGTGGCGACGCTCCACACCGGCTTGCCGGTCGCGGCATCGAGCGCGATCAAGCGGCCGTCGAGCGTTGCGATGATGACCTTGCCCTGCCACACCGCGAGACCGCGGCTCACGATGTCGCAGCACGCGAGCCGGCCCCACACGGCTGGAACTTCTGGATCGAACTTCCAGAGCTGCTTGCCGGTTTTGGCGTCGAGCGCGTACGTGATGTTCCATGCGCTCGTCGTGTACAGCACGCCATCGACGACGATCGGAGTTCCCTCGACACCGCGATATGTGTTGAGGTCGAGATACCACGCAAGCCCGAGCCGCGACACGGTCTTGTCGTTGATCTCCTTCAGCGGGCTGAAGCGCTGCTCGTCGTAGGTGCGGCCCCACGTCATCCAGTTGCCGGGCTCGCGATTGGCGCGCAGCAACCGCGCCTGATCGACAGCGGCTGGATGTTCCGCCGCATGCGTAGCCGGTGTGCAGCACGCCATGATGAACGCAGCGAGACCAGTCGCTTTTGCCGCGGCCCACATTCGCTTCATGAATCCCCTCCGGCGTTCTATGCGGCGGGTCTAGCCGCTCCCTGCATGCCGCCTTCGACCGCTCGCTCGTAAGGCGCCGAGTTTGGCGCCACTTGCGGCAGCTTGATGAAGCGCTGGTTCGCTTCGACGTCGACGGCCTCGACGTACAGATCGCGAGCAACCGCCGACACCAGCCGCGGGTGATCGACCGTGCTCGGCACGTCGCCCACGGGAATGCCGAAGCTCAACCCGGCTGCGAGGTTGAAGCAATGGATGTTGCGCAGGTATTCCGCTCCCGTGGCTGCACGCGGCAGGAACTCGAAGCCGGCGCCAAGATAAGGCCGCGAGGCGCCCGCCTCACTTTCTTCGCCGGGTGCCGGCTTGAAGCGGTCACGCCAGAGCGCGATGTGCTCGTGGATGCGTTTCAACTCGGGCTGGAGCGGGAGATCGATTCGGTACCCCGTGCCGGCGATCAGGTGATCGAACCGCAGGGTTTTCTTTCCGGCCTTGGCTGTGATCTTACCGTTGCTCGCCATCGCCACGTTCTCGAGCGAAGTGTTCAAGTGAATGTGGAATCCCTTGAACGCCACCGCGCGTTGCAGCGAATCGAGCGGCACCGAGGCGACACGACGCTCGCCGAGAATGTAGTTTCGCCAGCGCACGACATCGGGCAGCTCGTACGTGAGCTCGAGCACGTTCGCGTACCCGCGATCGACGGGGGCCGCCGGCTGAGGCGGCGGTGTCGTGGGGGCGGGCGCCTGGTAGTCGATGTACGCGCGCCGGCTGAAGAGATGCACCTCCGCCGCGCCGGATTCGAGTGCCACAGCGGCTGCGTCGAACGCAGATGCGCCGGCACCGACAACGGCGATGACCTTGCCCTTGAATGTTTCGAGTGGGAGCGGGGCAGCCGTGTGCGTCCATACGTTCTTCGGCAACGCGCGGATGAATGCCGGCACGTTCGGGCCGCCGGCGCCTGCATACCCGTTCGCCAGCACGAGCTTGCGTGTCGTTTCGACGCGTTGCGCGCCGTCGGTCTCGAGGTGCAGGCGTAGCAAATCGCCCTGCGGCTCGATCTCGAGAAGTCGCGTGCCGTAGCGCACCTTCGCGTCAGTCGTCTGCTGGAACCACGTGAGGTAGTCAGCCCACACAAGTCGCGGTATGCGGTCGAGCGCATCGAACGCTTCGGGGCCGTTCAGAGTTTCGAACCATGCGCGAAATCCCAACGCGACGTTGCCTTGCTCGGGGCCCTGCATCGTCTTTGGCGTGCGCAGCTGATGCATGCGCGCAATTGTTCGCCAGATGCCGGCCTGGCCCGCCGCGGCCTGGTCGATCACGTCGACTCGGCCGACGCCTTTGCGGCGCAGGCCGTACGCGAGTGCGATGCCGCTCTGACCGCCGCCGACGATCACGACGTTGTGGTCGGCGCCGGCGCGCGGGCGAACCCAGTCGGCCGGGGCGGGGCCCGCCCAGCGCAGGGCTCGGCGCGTTTGCGCTTCGAGCTGGTCGTTGGTGGTCTTAGCAACCGCTGCCGCGGCACCTTGGGGTGCGGTGACCTGTGCGAGCGCGGCCGGCGCGCTCAACGTGCCGACGGTCAGCGCGGCCGCACCGTGGAAGAAACGCCGCCGATCGATGCGGCTCGGCGCTTCCTGTTCGCGCGCTGCGAGCGTCGTACGATTGGACCCGGATTTTTGTTCGTCGGACATACAGGCGTTCCCCTCGAAGGCGGTGGTCGTCGGCGCACACTACAGAACTAATGAGTGGGTCGACAACCGTTGCGCAGGCTGTGGGAAGGACGCAAGCTGCCGCGCCTATGGCCGAGGACACCGACCGCGCCTTGATGGCGCAAGCACTCGACTGCGCCCGCCAGGCCTACGAGCTCGGTGAAGTGCCCGTCGGCGCCGTGCTCGTGGATTCAGCAGGTGCGGTGGTCGCACGCGCGGCTAATGCACCGATCGCGAGCCACGACCCGACGGCCCACGCCGAGATCATCGCAATGCGCGCAGCCGGACAGGTGCTCGGCAACTATCGCCTGCCCGGCTGTTCGCTATACGTGACGCTGGAACCGTGCGCGATGTGCGTGGGCGCGCTCGTGCATGCGCGACTCGAGCGGGTGGTGTTCGCGGCGCCGGATCCAAAGACGGGTGCGTGCGGCTCGGTGTTCGATCTCGCCACGAGCCCGCGGCACAATCATCGATTGATCGTGACGGGCGGAGTTTTAGCAGATGAGGCTGCAGCGCTGCTGCGGCGTTTCTTCGCGGAGCGACGCGGCTAGTGCGCGAAAACGTTCAGCCAATGGGCGTCGGCAACGGCGGCGCGGATTCCTGCGACGTCAGTGTCTCGCGGCTGTCGAGCCACATCAGGATTTCATAGTAGCGGCGCACGTTGTCGACGTAGGCCACAGCCGATTGCCCCGGCGCGAAACCGCGCTGCACGCTCTCGTACCAGTCGTGTTCACTCAGCAAAGGCAGGCGCTGGCGCACGGAGTCCCAGCGATCCGGGTCGGCACCTTGTCGTTGCGTCAATATGCGCGCGTCCTCGACATGGCCGTAGCCTAAGTTGTACGAAGCAACCGTGAGCCAGGAGCGATCGGGTTCCTGAATGCGCTCGGGCACCTTGGATCGAGTGCGCAGGTAGTAGCGGGCGCCGCCGAGAATGCTCGAGCGCGGGTCATGGCGATCGCTGATGTCCATTTTGTCCGCCGCGAGCTCGGTGAGCATCATCATGCCGCGGACGCCGGTCGGCGATATCGCGCTTGGGTCCCAATGCGATTCTTGATACGCGATGGCGGCGAGCAGCCGCCAATCGGTGCCTGTCGAGCGCTCGGCTTCGAGGAAGAGGTCGCGGTAGCGTGGCAGGCGCGTGTTCACGTGACGCACGAAGGCACGCGAGCTCACGTAGTCGAACTCGCTCGACGCGAAATAGTAGCGGTCGAGGATCTGTTGGAGCTTGCCCGTGGCCTGAACCTCGGCGAAGTAGGCGGCCACGCTCTCGCGCAGCGAGTCGTCGCCTTTCGGGATGGCCCAGGCGATGTGGTCGTCGGGACCGACGTCAAAGGCGACTCGCAGATCGGGATAGAAGTGCCGAAGCAGCTCGAACAGGTGGGAGTCGGCGATGGTGTAGTCGATGCCGCCCTCGGCTACGCGGCGGATCAGCTCTTCGCTCGAGCTTTGCGTTTGTTCGATCCAGGTGAGCAGTGGCACCTGGGTGCGTAGCTTCTCGAGCAGCGCCGCATGCGACGAGTTGGCGATGACTTCGAGCCGGCCGCCTACGAGATCCTCGACGCTGTTCGGCCGTTTCGTGCCGCGGCGGTAGATGATCTGCGGATGGATGGCCTGGTAGGCCGGGCCGAAATTCACGGTCTCGCGCCGTGAGTCGGCGATGGTCAGGCTGGCGGCGCCGATCTGCGCCTTGCCCGAGACGATATCCGGGAACACCTGGTCGTTGACGTAGATGCGTAAGCCAACGCCGAGGCGTTCTGCGTAGCCGCGGGCGAGCTCGTACTCGATGCCTCGCGGCTCTTCAGCGCCGTAGTAGAAAGCGGCGGGTGTGTTGCGCGTGACGACCCGAAGCTCACCCGAGCGAATGATCCGCTCGAGCAGCGAAGGCGGGGCGGAGCAAGTGCTCAAGAAGGCGCCCAATATGAGTGCGAGCAGGATTCGCAACAGCCCGGCTCCGGCGGAGGACTTTTAGAATTATACGGGCATCGTCCCCCTGGCGCTGTGGTCCCGTCAGGTGTTTTTTGTAATACAGCCAGGTTCCTCCACGAGATTATGTGCGGACTTCCGATTTGCGAAAGCTCGTGAACATCACGTCGCCGTAGTGTTTCGATGATTAAGGATCTGAGTCTGCATGCTGGTAGCGCGACTTCCTTGCTCGAACTATCGCGAAAGCCGTACGTTTGGGATCGTCCGGTTCGCCAAGCGATCACCGCTCCGGTCGGACCGCTGCGCTGTTATGTTCTTTCGTCTGTTGATTCTTTGCGTACCGAACCGTGCGGTGTTGAGACACCGTGTGACGCTTGAGANNATGCTCACCGCTATCTACAAAACCGGGCGCCACGGCACGCTTGCCGAGGTGCTCATCGCGCTCGAAGTCATCGATTCGAATCTCGATGGCCGGCCGCACTCGATGAAGTCGTTGTCGAGCAAACTCGGGATTCCGTACACGTCCGTTTCGCGGATCGTGTACTCGCTGACCTCCGAGGCGCAGCCGGGTGGCCTGCTGAAGCTCGTGCCGGATGGCAAAGACCGCCGCCGGAAGCACATCGAGCTCGACCCCGAAGCGTTCAAGCGCTCCGGGTCGCAAGTCCGTGCGCTCGAGAAGGCGATGATCGACTACTACGGTAGCTCGGTCCACAAGCTGAAGCGCGAGAAAGCGGCCTGAGGCCAGGGCCGGCTGCGGCGCGGCCGGCCTTTTGCGAATCCTTTCGGATGCACCCGCTGTCGCCATTGGGCGAACGGCGGCTGCGGCCCGTTGTCCGATGGCTCACCGATGCCTAACATCGGGGTCCAAAGGCAAGGAGCGGCCATGCAACGACGCATCGAAGTGGACGGGCGCGCGAGCACGCGAATGCGATTCGCGCTCGTGGTTATCGCCGCGATCGCGGTGGTCAGCACGGTACCCGCGTCGGCGGAGCCGCATCAGTTCACGTTCGGCTGGCAGTTCGCACCCGATGATGCGATGCGACCACGCGGCGGCACGACCAAGGGCTCGCCGATTACGCTCGCGAAAGAGCCGAGCGCCGCGTGGCGTGCGCTGCAAGAGCCTGGCCTCACCAAGCTCGAGCGCGATCGCCGCGCGATTCTGGCGATGGCCGGTGGTTACCGCACGAGCTTCGACTTTCTCGAGACGGTCGGTTTCAAGCCGGGGTTCACGCCGTCGCGGCCGTACCAGTCGTGGACCACCGAGTACGTTTACGTGGTCGAGGACAGCGGCACGTTCATTCGCCTCCAGCATCTGATGGTGATGTTCGTAACCGACAAGGCCGGCAAGCTCCAGGGCCCGTTCGTGCAGAAACATTGGCGCCAGGACTGGCGCTATGAGGACACGGACCTGCACGTGTTCACGGGCGGCAATCGCTGGGAGCGCCGCACGCGGAGCGCCGACGAGGTGCGAGGCCGTTGGTCGCAGGCCGTCTTTCAGGTGGACGACTCGCCTCGCTACGAGGCCATCGGCGAGTGGCAACACGAGGGCAGCTACTCTGCCTGGACGAGCGAGCACACGTGGCGCCCGCTCCCGCGCCGCGAAGCCAGCACGCGCAGCGACTACCAGGTGCTCGAGGGCATCAATCGGCACACGATTACGCCCACGGGCTGGGTGCAAGAAGAAGAGAATCTGAAGCTCGTGCTCGGCGCGGACGGTAAGCCCGACGCGACGACGCCGTATCTCGCTCGTGAGCTAGGCGTCGCACGCTACGAGCACATCGTGGATTTCAATTTTGCCGCCGGCGATCATTACTGGGAGCGAAGCGGCGAGTTCTGGCGCGATGTGCGCGCGGCATGGGGCCGCATCTACGCCGAGCGCGACTCATTTGAATACTTGGAAACCGTCGACGGCGAAGAGATGTTCGTGCCGCTATTCGAATACGCGGACAAGCTCGATAACGGCGACGCCTATGACGCGGCGGTCGCCGCGGCCGTGATCAACCGCACATTCGCCAAGCATCTGCGCTAGCTCGAGCCGGCATCCGCTAAAGAACGCGCGCGTCACTGCCGATACCCTTGGCAGACGACTGCCGACGCAGGTGCTCGGCCGGAGTCCGTGCTTTAGGCGGAGCTCATGAAACATCAGCAACAGCCCGATACCGATACCGTAGTGCTCGGTCCCGGTTATCACGGAGCCCGCAACGCGACAGCGGCATTGGTCGCGCGTTTAGAGAGTTCGCTCGCCGAGGGCTCGCTTCAATTGCCGTCGCTGCCTGAGGTGGCGCTGAAAATCCGGCGCGCGCTCGCCGACGAGAACGTGTCGTTCAGCGAGATCGCACGCTTGCTCGGCGCAGACCCCGCGCTCGCGGCTCGTGTTCTGAAGATATCGAACAGCGCGCTGTTCTTCCGCGGGACTGCGCCAGTCACGAGCTTGCACAACGCCGTCGCGCAGCTCGGCCAGCGCATGGTGCGCAACGTCGCTTTGTCGTTCGCCGCGCAGCAGGTGTTCATCGGTTACGGCAGCCGGGAGCTTCGCGACCATGTCACCGCTGTTTGGCGGCACAGCATTCATACCGCCGCGCTGGCTCACATGCTGACGCGAGTGCGCACTAAGCTCGATCCGGACGAAGCGTTTCTGGCGGGCCTGCTGCACCAGGTCGGCAAGCTGTACATTTTGATGCGCGCCAAGGACGACCGCGAAGTGCTGGCGGACGAGGCCGGGTTTCAGTCCGTATTCGCGGCGTGGCATCCGCGTCTCGGCCGCGCTGTGATCGAGAACTGGGAGTTATCCGAGGAGCTTGCTGCGGCGGTGGGCGACCACGAG
>PMCP01000133.1 GCA_003155415.1 Gammaproteobacteria bacterium
TGTTCGCTTCGGCTGGCGACAACATCACACCGCCGCAGCAGGCCTTCAACTGGGTTGCTGATGTTTATGGCAGCACCGAGGAGATCAAAGCTCGCGGGCAGGTTATCGTTGGCTTGATGCACGAGGACGTCGGTCATCTCGGCATCTTCGTCTCCGGTAAGGTCGCGAAGAAGGAGGGAACTCAGATCGCGTCGGTGCTGAAGTCGATCGAGGCGCTGCCACCCGGCCTGTACGGGATGCAGATCGCGGAGCAGAAGAGTCGCAGTGGCAAACCGGCTTACGAGGTGAGCTTCGTCGAGTTGCGTCTTGAAGACATCATTGCGCGCTTGAATCGCTTCAAGCGTGCCGATGAGCGACCGTTCGAAGCAGTCAAGGCGGTCTCGGAGTTCAATCAGCGCGCATACGAGCTCTTCGGCCGCCCGCTGGTACAAGCACTGTCGAACGAGTACGCCGCGACGCTCCTGCGGGAGTTTCACCCGCTGCGTTTGCAGCGCTGGTCGCTCTCGGACCTCAATCCCGGGCTCTGGTGGCTCGCACCGACGGCGGAGTTAGTCAAGGCACAGCGTCACGCGCTCGGGTCGGAAGATCCGGTCCGCAAGCTCGAGTCGGCGGCATCAGAGCTGACGAGCGCTTCACTGGATTGCTATCGCGCACTGCGCGACGCGGCGGCTGAAGCCTCTTTCTTCCAAGTCTACGCGAACCTGTTCGCCTTCTATCTTGACAACGAAGCGGGCATCGAAGCCGCTGCGCGGCCGGTGGACGACCCCCGTGACCTGCCCGTCGTCAAGGAAGCGCTGGCTTCAATCGAAAGTGGCGGCTACCCCGAGGCACTCGGGCGTGTCGCATTCCTGATGGCACACGAGGACAAGCCGCTCCCTCTTTCGAGGCTGCAGCTCGCACAGGATCTGATCGACGAGTACCGGGAGTTCCTGCCACAGTTGTCGCTCGACGAGCTCCGCCGTATCGGCGGCGAACAGGAGATCATCGCTCGCTACGAACCGGAGAGGGCAGTCGAGACACTGCCTGTGCTGGTCGCCGACCGGAAAGACAGGAATCGGCTGCTGAGGTTGCTGGAACGCGTGCTCGCCGACCCGCGCGTGCAGCGCATCCGGCCGACGGCCGAGCAGAAAGCCATGCTCGCGCGTATCCGGGGAGTGCTCGGCGCCATGGAGCGTCGGCCGGTCGGGTCGCGGCGCCCTTCTCGTCAGAACCCAGGCAAAGTGGGGGTCAGGCTTGCGAAGCCGCGCGTCGCAATGTCGAAGAAGTCCTCCGGAGCAGCGTAGCATGGCCGCGCAAGAGCAGCGGGTGACAGCACCGGTGGCGGCGGTCGTGCGCGAACCCGGGGCGGAACGTGCCCACCAGAAATATCTTCGCCTCGTCGACGATTGCAAGAAGCTGCCGCCTACACCCACCGCGGTGGTGCACCCGTGCGACCAGAGCTCATTGCAGGGCGCGGTCGATGCGGCGCGGATGGGCCTCATCGCTCCGATCCTGGTCGGTCCGCGCACGCGTATCGAGGAAGTGGCCAGACAGAACAGGATAGACATCTCCGGGCTGTCCATCGTCGACGCGCCCTTCAGTCATGCCTCCGCCGAAAAGGCGGTCGATCTCGTCCGCGAGGGCAAGGCCGAGGCGCTGATGAAGGGGAGCCTGCACACCGACGAGCTGATGGGTGCCATCGTTCGACGCGAGTCGGGGCTGCGCACCGCACGCCGCGTCAGCCACTGCTTCGTGATGGACGTGCCCAGCTATGCAGAACCGCTCATCGTGACCGATGCGGCAGTGAACATCGCACCGACGCTGGATGAGAAGGTCGACATCATCCAGAACGCGATCGACCTCGCACACGCGCTCCAGTTCCCGGAGGTGCGTGTGGCAATACTCTCCGCAATGGAGACCGTCAACCCGAAGGTGCCCTCGACGGTAGAGGCCGGTGCGCTATGCAAGATGGCCGACCGCGGGCAAATCACCGGCGCGATTCTCGACGGGCCGCTCGCTCTCGACAATGCGATCAGCCTGGAGTCGGTCAAGATCAAGAAGATCGAATCCCCCGTTGCGGGCCGTGCCAACGTACTAGTCGTTCCCGATCTCGAAGCCGGCAACATGCTGGCGAAAAGCCTGTCGTTCCTCGCGGGCGCCGACGCGGCAGGCATCGTGCTCGGAGCGCGCGTACCCATCATCCTCACGAGCCGGGCGGACTCGGTACTGACGCGTCTCGCGTCCTGTGCAGTGGCCGTGCTTGTGGCGAATGCTCGCCGCGAAGCGAGCACGAAAGCGGTGGCGTGACGTGTCCGATGCGATCGCCGTCCTCAATGCAGGCTCCTCCAGCCTGAAATTCTCGCTTTTCGCCGGGCATGGCGACGCGCTGGAGCTTACCGTGCGCGGACAAGTCGAAGCCCTCCACACCGCACCGCGTTTCGTCGCCAAGGATCGGCACGGGAAAATAGTAGGCGAAGAGTCGTGGGGCGATGGCGTCAAGCTTGGGCACGATGGCGCGCTCGATCATCTGGTCACTTTCCTGCGCACGGGGCTCGGCGAGCAGCTCCTGACAGGCGTTGGACACCGCGTCGTTCACGGCGGGCTCGAGTACAGCCGGCCGGTTCGCGTCGACGCGAAGGTGCTGTCGGCGTTGGACAGGTACGTTCCGCTCGCACCTCTGCATCAGCCGCACAACCTGGCGCCGATCCGCGCCCTGCTGGGACGCGCGCCGGAGCTGCCTCAGGTCGCTTGTTTCGACACCGCATTCCACCGCGCCCAGCCCGAGGTGGCACAGGCATTTGCGCTCCCACGGTCGATCACCGACCGCGGTGTAAGACGCTATGGATTCCACGGGCTGTCCTACGAGTACATCGCGCAGGCCTTGCCCACCTACGACGCAAAGGCCGCCGCTGGCAGGGTCGTTGTGTTGCATCTTGGCAACGGTTCCAGCATGTGCGCCATGACCAACGGTCGCAGCGTCGCGAGCTCGATGGGCTTCACCGCGGTCGACGGCCTACCCATGGGGACCAGGTGCGGCAGCCTGGACCCTGGCGTGATTCTTTACCTTCTCGACGAACTCAAGATGGACGCACGCGGAATCGAGAAGCTCCTCTATCAGCAGTCAGGCCTGCTCGGCGTGTCGGGCATTTCAAGCGACATGCGCGCGCTTCTCGAGAGCGACCAGCCTGGCGCGAAGGCGGCGATCGACCTTTATGCTTACCGAATCGGCCGCGAGCTTGGCTCACTCGCGGCGGCGCTCGGCGGCCTGGATGCTGTCGTCTTCACGGCTGGGATCGGCGAGAACAGCGCGGCGCTGCGTGAGCAGGTGTGCCGCAATGCTCGCTGGCTGGGGATAGAGCTCGACGAGGCGGCAAACGTTGCCGGCGGTCCGCGCATAAGTACCGGGGCAAGCGGCGTCTCGGTCTGGGCTATTCCGACAAACGAAGAGCTGATGATCGCACGGCACACGCTGGCGATGCTCGATCGCGCTGATGTCCGGGCGTCGGGCTGACCGCGCAGCCCAGAGTTCCAGCAATCGGCGACCGGCACTTAACTGGCGGGTGCTGCAGACGCAAAACCCAGGAGACCAAAGATCATGACCATCGAGATTCCGCCACCCGTGCTCAAAGGCGCAAAAGCGCTCGTCGTTGGAGTGGCGAACCAGTATTCGATTGCCTATGGATGCGCAAAGGCGTTCCGCGAGCTGGGCGCCGAGCTCGCCATCACCTATGTCAATGAGAAGACGAAAACCTACGTCGAGCCGCTCGCCAAAGAGCTCGGCGCGCCGATCTTCATGCCGCTCGATGTCGCCACGCCAGGGATGCTCGAAGCGGTGTTCGACAAAATCACAAAGGAGTGGGGCCGGCTCGACATCGTTGTCCACTCGATCGCCTATGCGCCGAAGGACGACTTGCAGGGACCGCTCCTCAATTGTTCGGCCGAAGGGTTCAGCCAGGCGATGGACATCTCGTGCCATTCCTTCGTGCGCATGGCGCGGCTGGCGACTCCCTTGATGAAGGACGGTGGATCCATGTTCGCGATGAGCTATCACGGAGCCAACAAGGTCGTGGCGAACTACAACGTCATGGGCCCCGTGAAAGCCGCGCTCGAGGCGTCGTGCCGCTACCTCGCATTCGAGCTAGGCGGCAAGGGCATCCGCGTGCACGCGATTTCGCCTGGACCGCTCAAGACGCGCGCGGCGTCCTCGCTCAAGGGCTTCGATCTGCTCCTGAACGAGGCCGCGCAGCGCGCGCCGATCGGCGAGCTGGCCGACATCATGGACGTCGGCTTCACCTGTGCATTCCTTGCCACGCCCTACGCACGCCGACTGTCCGGTGCAACGCTATACGTCGACGGTGGTGTGAACATCATGGCTTGAAGAGATCGGAAACCGCACGACGGCCTCGCGGCCTCAGGATCACAAAAATGACACTTTGGATGGGGAAACAATGATATCTCCGCAAACGATCCGAAGTACCGCCTGGCGCCGCTCCTCAAGGAGCTGGGCGCTGCGGTTTTTCCCGGTCGCAAGACGGGCCGTAGTTTCTACACCTCTGTTTGACCCGGCGGCGGAGGTTGCAGCGGCCGATCTCGTGAAGGGAGCACTGAAGGACGGCAACGATGTGACAATCCGGGCCATGCGTCCGGATGACAAGCAACGCCTTGTCAAGGCCTTTCATCATCTCCAGCCCCAGACGATTCGCACACGCTTCTTTTATCCGAAAAAGACCCTCAGCGAAGACGACCTTCGATGGCTCGACGAAATCAGCCGCGGGAACCACATGGGACTGGCAGCCACCGTGACAGAGGGATGTGAAGAACTTGTCGTCGGCGAAGGTAGCTACGTGGTGCTCGGCCGCTCGGCGGAGATAGGTTTCACCGTCGCCGACGCTTGGCAGGGAGGGGGCATCGCAAGCCGGCTGCTGCGGCATCTCGCCTGCATTGCGCGAGACCGGGGAGTAGGCGAGTTCGAGGCCTACGTGCTACCAGATAACGAGCCGATGCTCGCGGTATTCCGTCGCAGCGGGCTTCCGATGACGATCCGGTACGCCGAAGGTGTGCTGCATGTCACGCTTGCGCTCGATTCGTCGTCGATATCGCGTTGAGCTAATGAAGCCAAACGGATTCGCGACGTTTCGCTGACGACTCGAACCGCGCATCGCAATATGCTGTTGTCGTCAAGGCACGGCCACGACGAACGATGAAACATTACAAGCCTCTTCTAAGCTCGGCACCAGCGAAAAGCATCCTCAACGCGCACACGTTCCAATACCGGAACAGCGCGACTACCGATATTCGCAAGACGTTTGCGAAATTCCGACGCAACGCGTCAACCCAAAGCCGACCAAGTGCCACGACAAACGTTCGAACCTGACGAAGAATTCAATCGACGGGGCGCAGGCGCATCGCTCGCGCGCATCGTTGCGATCATCCTCGGGCTGACCCACTCGATACGATATTAAGCAAAGGACAATGAACATGCTGGCTCGATTCATTCAACCGTTCGGTCTCTGGACCACGGCATATCTGTTGGCCGCTGCCACCGGCAGCTTGGCGATGGCCGAAGTCCCCGTCCCCGCCGAAGAGGGCAACGTCGAGGCCATCGAGATCTATCGCGCGCCTGACAACAAGCCCGTCAANNATCGGCGGCATAGCCGGTGGCGTGATCGGCCACCAGATCGGAAGCGGACGCGGGAACACTGCGGCCACCATTGCCGGCGCAGTCGGCGGCGCGCTCGTCGGAAGCGAAATCGAGAAACGGCAGGAACAGGCGACTCGATACCGCGTCACCGTGCGGCTCGACTCGGGGAGCTCAGTGATCGTCGAAGACCAGCGCAAGCTCAACCTGCGAGTGGGCGAGCGCGTGCGGGTCGATGACGGCCGCATCCATCGGATTTAGGCGCGGGTCGTGCCAGAGAGCGACATACTCGGAAGTTTCGCTAGGTTGAACGCCATGTCGTCCACGAAACAGCGGATCCGCCGCACTGGCACCTCGTCCAAGGCACGCAACCTGATGAATACTTCGGGACGCGAGCCATGGGCCATTCGTTTGTCTGCCCACCGACGGCTTGCGATCGCCGTAGCTGTCGGCATCTCGGTTTATTCCATCGGTCCAACCGTCGTTCCCATTGCGAACCGGCTGCTGGTGACATGGATCGCAGCATCCCTGACCTATCTGTTTCTGTATTGGCTTACGATCCTGCACGCGGACGCGAACCTGACTCGTCGGCGCGCGACCACGAACGATCAGGCCGCGTATATCGCTTTCCTGCTCGTAACGAGCGCTGCGTGCGCAAGTATCGTCGCGATCGGCTTCGTAATGGGCGATGTCAAGTCGCTGGCATTTTGGCCGAAGGCGCTTCACGTCGGGCTGGCAATCGCCGCGCTTTTGCTCTCCTGGATGTTGATCCATACGGTGTTCGCTTTTCACTATGCTCGCCGGTATTACGCGCCGGTGTCGGTACGCGAGGGACCGGCCGCGGGACTGCGTTTCCCCGGCGTCGACGAGCCCACTTACTTCGATTTTGCGTATTACTCCTTCGTCGTGGGCATGACGTCCCAGGTTTCGGACGTCTCTGCCACGACTTCGCAGATGCGGCGCACGACGCTGGCCCACAGCATTCTTAGCTTCATTTTCAACATGGCTGTGCTCGCGATGAGCATCAATGTCATTAGCGGCGTCATTTAGACAGCATGGAGCGGCGAGCGGCGACCAAACTGTCGACGAGGCATGGTATCCGCAACGTGCCTCGCATGATGTTCGTTTATCAAAATCGCAAGGCAACATCTATGAAAAATATGTCTCGATCGTTCGCGGGAGTCGCGTCATGACAAGCACTATTCGTGCATCACTTGCCCGCGATCGCCCGGACGCGCGCGCCGCTCGTCGCACCGTGTATCGGCGTCGTGAAACGTCGGTTCATTTCTTTCGGGGTGTACTTATCGGTCTGACTATTGTGGCGATAGCCTGGTTCGTCATCGGCTAAGGGCCGCTTCCTCGCGCGTAGGGTCGCCACATATTGATTTCGAACCACTCTCACAAGCAATCCATGCAACCCGCACTAATCCCTCATATTACCCGGACACGACGGGTCGCCCCCTGTGATTTGGCGCCCATTGGCGATCACGGTCCGTCGCGGGCAACTATAGGGCAACCGTTTACATCAACTGGAGATTTGAACCATGAAATCGATTCTCGACCGCATTCGCAAGTACCTGGGCAGCATCGGAACGCGCAACTGCGGCCCAGTGAAACCTGAACCCGCGGAGCAACCGCCGGAGCAAACGTCCGGCATTCGCACCTCTTCCGAGGACCCTTATGCGGAGACGCAGAGGGTGATTGCGACCACCATGTTTCTCGGCTGACATAGGCGGACCTCCACCATGACTCTTCTCGGCAACGTCCGCATCGTGACCGGCGCGGCAAGCGTCCCTTCCCGGAACCTGGAAGTCCTCGATCTCGCTGCCTTGCGTCGCGACGTGTGACGCCTCGTACTGCTCTCGCAACTCATCGAGTAACGAAGGGGCCGGCTTCATCCGCACCGTCGCGATCGTCGGCCTTCAGGCGCTCGTACATCGCGGGCAGGCTCGTCAGCCATTCGATCAGCGGGCTGCCAGCCGCTTCATACCGTTGGTCGAAAGAACATGATTGAAGGTGCGACTCGCCGGCCACGGCGCCACATTCGGGACACGCTCTCGGCATCAGGCTCATGATGGTTCCTTTGGGCGTCGACCGAGATACGTCGCTCGGAGCCGCAGCTTGAGCTCCTCGGCGTAGCGCACTTCTTCCGTGGTTGCATAGACGGGTCGTGGATAAAGCCAACAATCCAACGCGTCCACGTTTGCCCGATGTCTCGTCCTACCGTCGATCCACGGCCGGCCGGAGAAATCGGTCCCCAGTATCGGCGCCACTTCGGGTATCGCGGTGGTCGCGCCAATGAACCGATAGCCGCGCCGCGACACGGTTTCGATGAAGCGCGGCGCGCGCGGATCGTCGTCGAGCACCGTGCGCACCTCGCTGACGGCGGTCTTCAGCACCGAGTCGCTGAAGAACTGGTGTCCCCACACGTCGTCGAGCAACGTGTTCTTGGTGATGAGGGATCTGGGTTGCCGCGCCAACGTGCACAGCAAGCAGAACGGGCGTGGTGCAAGGGCGACCGCTTGGCCATTGCGCAGCAGAAGTGCATTTGCCTCGTCCAGTTCGAAAGTGTCGAAGCGGACGCGCACCGGATTCGCGGTGGCCCGGGGTGCCCTGTTTGAGTGGGATACGGCGCCACCTTCGTTGTGCACAGCGACATTCGCAGCATTCATTCGCAACCTCCGCAATGACGTTTATGTCGCTTGCACTATGGCGCTGGATCCGGCTTTGGCGCGACCCTCCGTCGGTGGCGAATTGTGGCTCGATTGGCGTTGCATGCGACTGCTCGAGGAGCGTGCGGCGGGCACTGAAAGGTCCGCGCGCGAAACTCATTCGAGGGGTGTTTCGCGATGTTTGGTGCGACCGGTGCGGTCGCGGATTTCGAGGCGTCTCCAACCGAAGAGCCGCGCATCGACAGACCACACACCCGGTCCGAGTAGCGCAAGCGCCGCGGCGAGCGTGGCGAGGAGCACGTAGGTGCGTGCGTCAGCCGGGTCGGACCACGCGTGCATGGCCGCAGCTATCGCGGCGACGGTGCCTACGATTGGCGTCCACAGCCCTACAACCAGGAGCATGCCCATCGCCGCACAGATTACGTGCAAACCGACTAGCGAAGATGGGGAGCCAGTCCCCAGCGCCGCCACGCCGTGGAGCAGCAGCGCACCACCGGCGGCTATGCGCATCAGCAGGAGGCCGGCACCCGGGGCACCATAAGCAAACGTCGAGAAAAGTCTTCGCACGCGTCAGTCTACGAATGACCCGCCCATGCGGAAAGCCTCGAAAGAGTGAGGTCTGATGCCTCTTTCGGGTCGGGTCGAGGGGCCGGGTGGACTGTGGAGGCGTGACGCCGGCCTAGAGCTCGATGATCCCGCGCTTGAGTCCGATCATCGCGGCATGCGTACGGTCCTTGGCGCCTAGCTTGGACAGGATATTTCGCACCTGGCCCTTGACGGTCTCCTCGCTCAGCGTGAGCGACCTGGCGATCTCCTTGTTTGCGTCGCCCTGCGCGATGAGCCGCAGGACGCGCAGCTCCGCCGGCGTAAGCGCGTCGTCGGTGGCATGCTCGGCCAGCTCGAACGACACTTCCGAGGCGAGCGCCTTGCGCCCGGCGTGCACCGCGCGGATGGTGTCAAGGAGTTCCTTGTGCAATGCGTTCTTGAGAAGGTAGCCGCGGGCGCCGGCTCGCAACGCGCGAAGCGCCTGCGAGTCGCCGGCATAAGTCGTAAGCACGATGATGCGCGCGTCGGGAAACTCGCCCCGGATCGCTCCGATCGCGTCCAACCCGCCCATCTCGGGCATCTGCAGATCCATGAGCGTGACATCCGGACGGTGTGCGCGGAACTGCTGAATCGCCTCGCGTCCGTTCGCTGCGTCTGCGACGAGCGCCATATCCGGCTCCGCGGCAAGCAGCCCGGCGATACCCTGCCGCACGATCGGGTGATCGTCGACGCAGAGAATTCGGATTCGTTGGGGATTGTCGCTCATTAATCGCTGGTGTCGATTGTCCCGAGGACCTTCGGAGAAAGCCTAGGATCCGGACCGTGAAGCCCTACTGTACGCGTGCAGCGCTGGAATGCTCAATTCCACCTCGGTTCCCGAATCAGCACCGCTCCAGACCGTGAGCTTGCCGCCAGCCAGCTTCGCGCGCTCGCGCATCCCGCGCAATCCGAAGTGGCCTTCCGGTCCCTCCACGCGCAACACCTCCGGGTCGATCCCCTTGCCGTCGTCACGCACCCGTACCCGAAGCTGCCGCACGTCGTAGCGAAGCTCGACCTCGATCTGCTTGGCAGCTGCGTGGCGGAAGGCATTGCGCAGCGCCTCGCCGGCGATGCGGAAGACCTCGTCGCGCACAATCGGATGAAGCGCCCGCGGCGTACCTTGCACCTCGACCCGCAACACGGCCTCAGCGGAGTTCTCGTCCGCCAGTTCTTCGCCGAGCGCACGAATCG
>PMCP01000035.1 GCA_003155415.1 Gammaproteobacteria bacterium
GGCCCCGCGTTTTTCTCCGATCTCGTGCCCACGCTCGCCAAGGTGATGGGCGCGGCATACCCCGAGCTCGTGGCGAAGCAGGGGTTCGTTCGCGAGGTACTTCTGAAAGAGGGCGAGCAGTTCGCGCGCACACTCGAGAACGGCATGGAGATCCTGGACGCGGCCATCGCCAAAGTCGGCGGCGCCAAGGTCATCGACGGCAACACCGTCTTCAAGCTCCACGACACGTATGGGTTTCCCACCGACCTCACGGCCGATATCGCGCGCGAGCGCGGCCTCACGATCGATGTCGAAGGCTACGAGCGTGCAATGGACGTGCAGCGCAAGCAGTCGCAGGCTGCGAGCCAGTTTGGTGTCGATCTGTCTGCCGGCGTCAAGGTCGAGGGCTCCACGGAGTTCCTGGGCTACGACTCGCTCGAGAGTGACGCTCCCGTCGTCGCGCTCATCGACGCACAAGGCCAATCCGTGCAGGCCCTCGAGCTGGGCGCGACCGGCACCGTGGTGCTCGAACGCACTCCGTTCTATGCGGAGAGCGGCGGCCAGGTCGGCGACACGGGTGAGCTTCGTGCCGGGTCCGCGCGCTTCGCAGTAGGCGATACGCAAAAGCTCGGCGCGGCTTTCGGCCACGTCGGCACGGTCGCAGCCGGGCGCATCGCGGTCGGCGATCGAGTCGCAGCCAAGGTCGATGCGCAACGCCGCGCAGCCATCGTGCTGAACCATTCGGCCACGCACTTGCTGCACGCCGCGTTGCGCAAAGTGTTGGGCCCGCACGTGCAGCAGAAAGGCTCGCTGGTGGAGCCGGCCCGGTTGCGTTTCGACTTCGCTCACTACGAGCCCGTGACGCCGGAGCAGCTGCGCGAGATCGAGTCGCTCGTGAACGCCGAGATCCGCCACAACGCCGCGGCCGATACGCGTGTGCTTGCGTACGACGACGCCATCGCGGCCGGCGCGCTCGCGTTCTTCGGCGACAAATACGGCGACCGTGTCCGCGTATTGAAGCTCGGCGACTTCTCGACCGAGCTCTGCGGCGGCACGCATGTGCGTCGTGTCGGAGACATTGGCCTGTTCAAGATCCTCTCCGAGAGCGGCATCGCGGCCGGCGTACGCCGCATCGAAGCCGTTTCGGGCCAAGGCGCGCTCGATTTCGTGAATGCCAACGAAGCGCTGCTGCGTGACGTGGCCGGCCAGGTGAAAGCCGGCCGCGACGACGTGTCCGCTAAGGTCGCGCAGCTTGTCGAGCGCGGCCGTACGCTCGAGCGCGAGCTGCAGGCGCTGCGCTTAAAGCTCGCGAGCGGAAACAGCCGCGATATTCTGCAGGAGACCAAAGTCGTCAACGGCATCAAGGTGCTCGCGGCCCGGATCGACGGCGCGGACGCCAAGTCGCTGCGCGACACCGCCGATCAGTTGAAGGACAAGCTCGGCTCCGGCGTCGTGGTGCTCGGCGCAGTCGACGGCGACAAGGTCGTGCTCGTGGCCGGCGTTACGAAGGATCTCGTCGGCCGGCTGAAGGCGGGCGATCTGATCCGACCGGTGGCCGAGCTTTGCGGTGGCCGCGGCGGCGGTCGGCCCGACTTCGCCCAGGCCGGCGGCACGAAGCCGGACCAGATCGATGCCGCCCTCGCACTCGTCCCGGGTCTCGTCGAGGCCGCGTAAACCCTGGATTGTGTCTAATCCCTGCATGCCTGCCGAAAACTGGTAACGCCACCGATATTTTCGATTACCATGGGTTGGACTCGTGATTTGCCGCATACGGAAGTTGCGAGCGGGGGGGCGGCCAGAAATAAAAGAATAGGCCGACCTCGCTGGGGTTTTTCTCGATCTCGCGCCGCGTAAATGCGGTGGGCGTCGTTTGGAACTTAGGGGGGAACGCCGAGCCCGAATAATAAGAGCTGCACTGGATGGTGCGGCAAACGGGACGGCGAGCAGGCCCAGAAGGAGTTGGCTATGCTGATCTTGACCCGGCGGGTGGGGGAAACGGTGGTCATTGGCGACAATGTCACTGTCACCGTGTTAGGGGTGAAAGGTAATCAGGTACGGCTCGGCGTGAATGCTCCGCGGGAAGTCGCGGTGCATCGCGAAGAGATCTTCGAACGTATCAAGCGCGAACAGGCCGAAGACAAGTCACCGCGACCGCACGTCAACGGCACTGCGCATCCATAGCGGCCTGTCGAACCGGGGCCGCGTCCGGCGCCCGAGACCTACGCCGTCCTATCGCGACCCGTCACGCAGGCGTCGCGCTTCTGCCGTTGCCCCAGTAGAATCACACCCGCAAAGACCTGGTTCCCGTCGCGGAGAGATGGCCGAGTGGTCGAAGGCGCACCCCTGCTAAGGGTGTAAGGGTCAAAAGCCCTTCGAGGGTTCGAATCCCTCTCTCTCCGCCAGTTCTTTCCCGTTCGATGTCTTGCGCTTACGTGCAGGCGCCGCGCTCCTGGTGCCAGATCCAGTGCCAGACGCTGAACCTCGGGCCCGGCGGCCGTACCTCGTGAGTCTCCCGGAATAGTCGCCGCGCAAGCCGCCGCAGAAGTCCTGGCTGGTCGGCTATCGCCTCGCAGATCGGCAGGTCTATGGACCGGCGGCGGGCGGTGACGTCAGATTCGACCGCACCGTCGGCCCACGGCGCATAGACCTCGAGCATCGTGCGCACGCTGTGGCCATGCTGTTTCCAGCTCACGGAGGAATGACGCGCGCAGTACGGCCGCCGCGAGCGGATTGGCAACCGCGCCAGAGTCTTCGCCCAGCGCGTACGTGTCTCGTGGATCGAGCGCAGCAGCGCGCCGTCCTCGCTGAAGAAGAGGTGACCATGGCGAACTTGCCTGCGCGCTGGAGGAGGCCAGTCACCTCCACCCATCGCTGCTAGCCGTCGCAGGCTAGACCGTAGGCGCTTCGCTGCGGCACGATCTACGGGAACGGCCACCGACAAGGAGGGGCGATGTGTCGCGCGTTCTGTCTGTCGACGGGGTTTGCGGCCACGCTGCTGGCTTGCGCGACCGCTGCTGCGCCGCCGCCGGCGTCGGCCTTCATGAACTTCGCCGTCTACCAGTCGATGAAGATCTCACCGGATGGCAGCCGCATCGCCTTTACTCAGCGCGACGATTCCCGCGAGTACCTGAGCGTCGTGAGTTTCCCGCAAATGCAGCCGCTGATGCGCACGGGATTCGGCGATAACCTGGACATCGACACGTTCTACTGGGCAAGCGATACCCGCCTATTGGTGCAGCCGCTGCGGCGAATTCCGGGTTGGATTAGCGTTAAGGCGCGGACCGGCGAAATTTTTGGTATCGACGCCGACGGCAAGAACGCCAAAGCGCTGTTTGGAATTGCGAGCGTGGGCGGTACCGGTCATTTTGCGAATCAGGACTTCATGTTCGCGGCAGGCCAGATCATCGACGTTCCGCGGGATGAGACGGACACCGTGGTGATCCAGACGCGAGCGTCCGGGACCATGGCGGTCGGCGCGTATCGCATGAACATCCACACCGGCAGGCTCACGGGTGTAGCTACATCGCCGCTGAACGGCGGCGAGTTCCTGACCGACACAAAGCACGACGTGGTCGTGGCGTCCGGATTGGATCAAAGCGGCGAGTTCCGCGTCTACTTTCGAACGGATAACAAGAGCCCGTGGCAGTTGAAAGAGACGTATCCAGTACTGAAGGGCGCCCTGCGACCTCTGCACAGATCCGCCGAAGCCGGGCAGTTCTTTGCCGTCGACGAGACCGAAGGCGGGACGTCGAAGATCGTGTCCTGGAATCCGGCCACGGGCAGTAAGACGCTCCTCTTTCAGCACGCGGAAACAGATATCGCGATTCTCAGAGAAGATATGGACAACCGTGCATGGATGCTGTCGTACATCGATCACTTCCCGGAGTACTGGTATCCGGAGCCGAATCACCCGCTTGCGGCCCTGCATCAGGCGCTACGCAAGAGCTACCGCAACGTAGAAATCGATATCGTCAACGAGACGCGCGATGGATCCTTGGCGATTGCCGTTATGAGCTCGCCGACCTTGCCGCCGCGATTTCTGGTCGTAGACGCGAAGAATCAGAAAATACTTCAGCAGCTGCAGGCCTACCCGCAGTTGAAATCTGAAGACCTTTCGCCGATGCAGCCGATCGAGTTACGGGCGCGCGACGGCATGATGATCCGTGGTTACCTGACTACTCCGAACGTCCCGGACAAGAAGAGACTGCCCGCAGTCGTCCTGGTCCATGGCGGACCGCATGGAATCTATGACAGCTATGGCTTCGATCCGGAGGTGCAGCTGCTTGCTTCTCGTGGCTACGCAGTGCTCCAGATCAACTACCGGGGCTCCGGTGGGCGCGGCCGCGAATTCGAAGCGGCAGGCTACGGCAAGTGGGGTCGTGAGATGCAAGACGACATCACCGATGGCGTGCGATGGGCGATCGCCGACGGTGCTATCGATCCGAACCGAATCTGTATCTTTGGCTCTAGCTATGGTGCGTATGCCGCGCTAACGGGCGCGTATCGGGAACCCGATTTGTTCCGCTGCGCCATCGGTATGTCCGGTGTCTACGATCTGCCGATGATGTTCGAGAAGGGCGATATCCCACGGACCGACTACGGTGTCCGTTACCTCGAAGAGGCAGTCGGTACCGACCAGGAGGAGCTGAAGCGGCGCTCACCCGCCTACAACGCTGAAAGAATCAAAGCCTCCGTCTTGTTGATTCATGGCGCCCAGGATCAGCGCGCACCGATTCAGCATGCCGTGAGGATGAAGGCAGCGCTCGAGAAGGCCGGCAATCCCCCGGAGTGGCTGACGGAATCCGGCGAAGCGCACGGCTTCCAGGACGAGAAACACCGCGCGCTGGCGTACGAGAAGATTCTCGATTTTCTAGCCAAGCACCTGGAGCGTTGACGCAGCGGCCATCGGGCGTAATCCCCTAAACAAGTGCGTGCTTTTCGGCCGTGGCGCTCGCCGGGCAGCGAAGAAAGCCACGTTCGGCAGTGACGTGACGACGGAACACACCTGGCAGGGGGGGGCTATTCAAGGCCGACTAAAACCGCCGGGAAAACACTTCCAATTTTCTCTAGGCAAGACCGGGAAACGGCACGTCGCGAGCAAATCGGCCGATGTCGAGGTAAATCGCCACTCGCTTCGGCTCGCGGCGAGATCGATGAACGTTCGCAACGTCGCCGACTCGAGTGTCGCTCGGATTGGGAGTCGTCGCCATCTACGGCGTGATGGCGTACGTCATTTCGCACCGGACGCGCGAAATCGGAATCCGGCTCGCGCTCGGCGTGCTGCTCGCCGCGGCGGCATTTGCGAGCTACGTGCCGGCCCGCCGCGCGGCCAGCATCGACCCGGTCGAGACGCTGAAGATGAATGATCGACGGATAATTTCGCAGCATGCCCGGTCGCGAACACGCGGCCTGCACGCGTATCGAGCCACGAGGCACGAGACAACCTGGCGCTTTTGCGATGGACGCATCGCACTCGTTGCGTTCGGACCAACGAGCCTGCCGCGGCTTCAGGAAATCTCGATCGATCCGTCCGTGCTCGCGTTCGTGATCGTCGCCTCGCTCGCGAGCGAGCGGTTCAGTAGGGCGGCCCGACCGCGACCCGCTTCCCGGTCACCGTGCGGCTCTCCGCCATGTCGATCACCGCGATCGCGAAATCTTGTCTAGAGATGTACGTCTCGCCTTTTCGATCGACGAGCTCGTCCTGGTTTCCGAGCCGAAATCGTCCCGTGTATTCGCCGCGCTCCTGAATTGAACCGGTATTTGCCGACATCACGGTCCAGTCGAAACCCGTCGAATGCTGGTACGCCTCCATCGCGAGCCAGTGGCCCTGCGCCACGGCGTACCTCTCGGTGCCTGGTGGGAACGTATCCATGATGCGTACACCATGCCGGTAGAGCGTCACACCGCCGCCGATCTGTATGACATACGGGGTCGCTTTGCCGAGCCGGGATGCCGCTTTGATGTAGGCCGTCGCAGCTCGAAACGTCACGGCCTCCTGCGGTGTGTTACCGGGCCCGACGCCGCGGACTGAAATCACGACGACGTCCGCGCCCCGCACGGTCGCGGCGATGGAATCCGGATCGGTGGCGTCGCCGGGCGCAGCAGTAAAGCGAGGGTTGTCGAATTTGAGGCTCTTAGGGTCGCGTGAGACGCCGATGACGTCGTGACCCCGGCTCAGCGCTTCCTCGACGATCACGCGGCCGACACCGCCGCTCGCGCCGTAGACGACGATCTTTTCGGCCAGCGCGTTCCGCACGAACGGCCCGACCAGGCTCAGAACGACGACGGTAGCGAGTGTGCGGATGAATCCCAATCGCATGGTTTCAGCTCCCGCGGCTGTTGTCAGTGCTGTACACGGACCGAGAGTAGACGTTAGCGCCACGCTGTCTCAAGCACTGCATGAACCGGCGCTCCAGCTCGTCATGCACCGCAGGCTC
>PMCP01000191.1 GCA_003155415.1 Gammaproteobacteria bacterium
GGGCCGGCCTTTGAATTTCTTGTACAGCCAGAGGTACTGCTCGGGCGCCAGTCGAATGTGGGTTTCGAGCGCGCCGAACAGGCGTGCCGTATCTGCATTGGCATCGTCGGACGGTAGCCCTTGTAGGGGCGGGCCAATGTCGATGCGATAGCGCCCGTCCGGCAGGCGCCGAAAGAAGTACGGCAGCACGGCGGCTCCGCTGATTCTCGCGAGCTTGCTGGTGGCCGTGTTGGTCACCGCGGGCTCGCCAAAGAACGGTAGCAACTCGCTCTGTTTGCCGAGATATGTCTGGTCCGGCAGGTAGACGACGGCGTAGTTGTCGCGCAGGTTGCGGAGTAACAGACGCACGTTGTCGCGCGGTATCTGATCCTTCGCGAATCTGCTGCGGCCGCGCAAGATCATTACGTCCATCATCGCGTTACGCTGTGGGCGATACATGCAGCTCGCGTGTGGTGCCAGCCGTTCCAGCACGGCGACGCCAACCTCGAGCGTGGTGAAATGCGCCGTGAACAGAAGCGCGCCTTTGCCTGCGGCAAGCGCGTTGTCGAGATGCTCGCGCCCCACGATTTCGACCCGCGCTAACAGCTGGTCGATCGGCGCGAACCAGCCCACGCCCATTTCCACAAACGACATGCCGACCGCCTCGAAGTGCCGCGTCAACAGCCCGCGGCGTTCCTCTGCAGAGAGCTCGGGAAAACATAGCTCGAGATTGCGACGGGCGACGCGCCGTTGGCGCGGGTTCAGCGGCAGCAGGAGACGACCCAACCCGTAGCCGAGCTTCAGTTGCCAACGAACGGGCAGTCGTGCTGCAAGATGCAACGCGCCGAGCAGCAGCCACGTGGGCCAGTAGCGCGGTGTCCAGAACGGCGCGAGCGAGAATTCGGGCGGCATGCGCGGACGGGTCTCGGGGGTCACACGGAGGCTCGCGGTGCGGCGTATAGATCGGGCAGCGGCGCCGGACGTCCCTTGAAGCGCCGGTGAATCCACCAGTACTGCTCGGGGCAGAGGCGAATGTAGTTCTCGAGCACCTCCGTGAGCCGGCGCGTGTCTTGCACTTCGTCGCCACTCGGCAGGTTGGGGAGCGGCGCGCCAAAGTTCATGACATAGGTGTCGTCCGGCAGGCGGCGGCAGAAGTACGGCAACACCGTAGCCCCGCTGGCTTTCGCGATGCGGCTGATCGCGGTGTTCGTCATGGCCGGCTCTGCGAAGAACGGAATCAGCGCGCTGCTCTTGCCGCCATAACTCTGATCGGAGGCGTACCACACCACGGCGTTGTCGCGCAGGTTGCGAAGCATTTCCCGCAGGCTGTCCTTTGCGAACAGCGTGTCGTAAAAACGGCCACGACCTTTGTTCATGATGCGATTCATGACCGGGTTGCGCTGCTCTTTGTACATGCCGCAGAGCCGCGTGCACATCGGCGCGAGTGCCGGCCAGAAGAACTCGAAGGTCGTGAAGTGGGCCGAGAACAGAATCACGCCGCGGCCCTTCGCAAGCGCGGCCGTAAGATGCTCGCCGCCCTCGGCACGCACGAGACTACGCACCTTTTCCGGCGAGCCGAACCAGCCCATGCCCATCTCGATCAACGATGCGCCGAGCGCCTCAAAATGTTTCGCGGATATGCGTGCGCGCTCCTCGGCAGGCAGCGAGGGAAAGCACGCCTCGAGATTGCGCGCCACGACACGGCGGCGGGCCGGCGCAACCAGCCACAACAAGCGGCCGAAGCCGCGGCCGAGCGCGAGCTGCCACGCGAACGGCAAGCGCGTGACGGCCCGCATCCACGCGTAACCGAGCCAAACGACGGCATAGCGTAGTGCGGCGAACTTCACACTCCAAAATTGGTCGGAGGCCATGTCCCATCGGTTCGGTGGTAACGAGAGGAATCTTAACAGTTGCACGGCGCTGTCCGGTTGCCGCTTGAAACCATCCATCTGCGACACTATTACGAACCTGGCTTCTCGGGGTCCGGGAATCACTGGAGCGAAGATGAAGAGAGTTTTCCTGTTCGCGCTCACCAACGTGGCTGTTTTGGCGGTCATCTATGTCGTGCTGAATATTTTCGGCGTAGACCAAGTGCTGGCGCGCAGCGGCAGCTCGCTGGATCTTGGCAATCTGCTCGTCTTCTCGGCCGTGGTGGGTTTCTCCGGTTCCCTGATCTCGCTCGCACTGTCGAAATGGATGGCCAAGATGTCGACCGGCGCTCGCGTGATCGACACGCCGCGGAACTCGACCGAGAGCTGGCTCGTGAACACGGTCTACCGTCACGCCGATGCGGCGAACATTCGCCGGCCGCAGGTTGCGATCTACGACTCGCCCGACGTGAACGCGTTTGCGACCGGGCCGACGCGCAACAACGCTCTCGTCGCCGTCAGCACCGGGCTGCTGCAGCGCCTGGGTCAGCGCGAGGTGGACGCCGTGCTCGGTCACGAGATCACGCACGTCGCGAACGGTGACATGGTCACCTTGGCGTTGCTGCAGGGCGTCTTGAACACCTTCGTCGTGTTTCTGTCGCGTATCGTTGGCTTCGTCGTTGACCGGGTGTTGCTGCGCAACGAACGTGGTGGAGGCGCCGGCTTCTTCATAGCGAGCCTGGTCGCGCAGATTTTGCTTGGCATTTTGGCCAGCATGATCGTGATGTGGTACTCGCGACAGCGTGAATTTCGCGCCGATGCGGGCGGAGCGAAACTGGCCGGACGCCAATCGATGATCAGTGCGCTGCAGGGCTTGCAACGCGTGCACGAGCCGGCTCAGCTGCCCGAAGCGCTACAGGCGTTTGGCATCGCGGGTGGTCCGGCGAGTGGGCTGCGCCGTCTGTTCATGTCGCATCCGCCGCTCGAGGACCGCATCGCGGCGTTGCAGCGAGGAGAGTGAATCGACGGCAGGCGAGGTGCGCGTGCGCCTCGCCTTTGCTGCGACTTGCTGCGTTGCTATTCTCGAAGCGATTGATCTAGAGTCTCGCCGGATGAATAGAGTCCGGTCGATTACAGCACTTCTCTGCGCGCTCGCATTCTTGCCCTTGGGTCGAATCGCCAGCGGCGAGCAAGTCGTCGCCATGCCCGATCAAGCCGATTTGGTGCTGGTCGTAAAATCCGAACGCAGGCTGTATCTGATGAAGGCTGGGCGTGTGTTGCGCTCGATCGATATCGCGCTCGGTGTTTTCCCGAAGGGCCCTAAGCGTCGCGAAGGCGACTTCCGAACGCCAGAAGGCAGCTATCGTCTCGAGGCGCGCAACGCAAACAGCGACTACTTCCTCTCGATCCAGATTTCCTATCCCTCCGACGCCGACCGGGCGCAGGCGCGCAAGTCGCGGGTCGATCCTGGCGGTCTGATCATGATTCACGGATGGCCGAACGAGCCACACTATGAGCTCGGCCACTACGATGGAGATTGGACCGACGGTTGTATCGGCGTCAGAAATGCCGACATGGTCGACATCTGGCTCATGACACGTGAGTCCACGCCGATAGAAATTCGGCCGTAGCTCCCACGAGACCACGCCCATGGACGCGCTGATTGCCCCGGCTGGCAGCCTCGAGATTCTCTCGCGGGCCGAGACTAACCAACTTCGCGAGGCCGGCGAAGGCAGCCTGTATGATCTATGGCGTCAGTGCTCGCTGGCGGTACTGAACTCGGGCTCGTCAAATGACGACGTACGGCAACTACTGCGTCGTTATCAGAATTTTCGAATCGCCGTCGTACAGCATGAGGGCGGTATCGCAATCGAGCTCAAGAATGCGCCGAACGCCGCTTTCGTTGGCAGCGAAATGATCCGCGGTATTCGCGAGCACCTGTTCGCCGTGTTGCGCGATCTGCTATTTGCGCACGACGACGTGCTCAATAACCCGCGGTTCGATCTCACGAGCTCCGCCGGCATCACGGATGGCGTGTTTCACATCCTGCGCAACGCGCGCGTGCTGCGTGCACACGAGGAGCCGCGGCTCGTAGTGTGCTGGGGCGGCCATGCGATCGAGCGCGAGGAATACGACTACACGAAGGTCGTAGGCTACGAGCTCGGGCTCGGAGGCCTCGATATCTGCACGGGCTGCGGCGCTGGCGCCATGAAAGGCCCGATGAAAGGCGCTACCCTCGGTCACGCGAAGCAGCGCATTCGCACGGGACGTTATCTCGGGCTCACCGAGCCGACGATCATCGCTGCCGAGTCACCGAACGCCATCGTCAATGAGCTCGTGATCCTGCCTGACATGGAGAAGCGCCTCGAAGCATTCGTGCGGATGGCGCACGCGATCGTCGTGTTCCCTGGCGGTGTAGGCACCGCGGAGGAAATTCTGTACCTGCTCGGCATCTTGCTGAGCCCGGAGAACGAGCACGTAAATTTGCCGCTCGTGTTTACCGGGCCGGCCTCGAGTCGGCGGTATTTCGAGCGACTGCACGATTTCATCGGCAAAACACTGGGCCCCAAAGCCCAGCAACGGTACAACCTCGTGCTTGGCGATCCCGCTGCCGTCGCGGTGGAGATCGGCCGCGGCCTCGAGAAAGTCAAAGAGCAGCGTGCGGCCGGGCATACGCCGTACTTTTTCAACTGGGCGCTGAACATAGGGCTCGATTTTCAACGGCCGTTCGAAGCCACGCACGAATCGATGCGAAGTCTCGAGTTGCATCGTGACCAGTCGGCGGACCGGCTCGCGCTGAACCTGCGTCGCGCGTTTTCCGGCATCGTTGCGGGCAACGTTCGCGCTGCCGGTATTGCGCACGTAGAGAAGCATGGTCCGTTCGAGTTACATGGTGACCCGCACATCATCGGTGAGCTCGGCGGACTGCTGAAGGATTTCGTCGCCGCTGGCCGCATGCGTCTCACCGGTGCTTACGTGCCCTGCTACCGCATCGCAGTGTGATGCGCCGCAGCTTCGCGCGGCAGCATTATCGTAAAACGTACGCAGCGCTTTGTTTCACAAGCACAACTCGCCAGGGTGTTTGTGATTCAGTTCCTTAAGGTCAGAGACTTTTCGGCGTAGCCTTGCTGCAACTCGACAAGGGATTGTCAGCAGGCGATGAGCGAGCACAAACCCCATCAGTTCCGTCCCGCCTTGTACACGAAGGACAGCGCCTCCGGAGACGCGCCGCGAAGCGGCACCGAAGAGCAGCAGGGCTGGGATGCGTACCGCAAATGGCTGTCGCGCGTGAGCCCGAAAGCCAGCGCGGAACGCGCACCCCTCGACCACTCGATATACAGCTGGCGCGGCTACCACACGTGGGCCGACAAGGTCCGCCAGAGCTGGAAAGACAGCTGAGCTAAGAGCTCAAGGTTCCCGCGCCCGCTGCGGCGATGCCGAACCCTGCGTTGATCGCGGCGGTTGATTCCCTACGTTCGATCACACTCACGCTACTCGCAGCCGCAACGGGCTGTGGGCCGCGATGTCTCTCCGTGAGCCAGGCCAATAGCGGCTGCCAGTGGTCGAAATCCTGTTGAACCTGCCAGCGCGGCATCTCACACACGCCGACGCCCGCTTCCGCAGAACGAACGTAGTTCTGCGTGTCGCGCAGCGTGGTCACGAGCGGGATGTCGAGGCTCCCCAAGAAGCGCATCAACGACTGCGATACGCGCGTATTGGCGCGTACGCGGTTCGCGATGATGCCGATGCGGTTCTCTGAGCGGCGGATCTTCGCCACGAGTAGCAAGTCCGCAATACACTTTGCGGTTGCGTGAATGTCGATCTCGGAAGGCATGACAGGGACGAGCACTGCATCCGCGCCGCGTATGAGCTCCGGCAACGCCTGCGGCTCGACGGCAGCCGGAGTATCGACGACTACCACCCCGCACTCGGCTGGAATTCGCAGCTGCCAGCTGCGCGTGACCGCGGCCGTGCGTTCGAATCCGGCAATCCCGTGGATAGCCGCGCTATCGTCCGGGCGCTTGCGCAGCCAGCGCATGCTCGAGCCCTGAGGGTCCAGATCGAGCAATGCCGGTCGCCGGCCGCCGACCGCGAAGCACGCGGCAAGGTTGCTCGCGATGGTCGTCTTGCCGGAGCCGCCCTTAGGGTTGAGAACGATGACTCGTTGCATGTGTAACTGTGACCTCGAGCAACCTATGCCGCGCGTGCCACGGCATCAACTTACAATAAGTCAAACTCTTTGTCGCCTTGGCACGAGTTCTTGAGAAAACCCTCACAGCCACGGCCGCGCGGGCGCGCTATGTTTGCGTTCGTCACAGCGAAGATCTTCTAGCAATGGACGCAAAAGATCACCGCGATCAGCCAGAAACGGAAAACGGCATCTGCCGCCTGGAATGGATTGCCTGGGCCATCGAGGCCGCGCGTCGCCACAAAGAGGGCGAGCAGCAGCGGCCCGAGTCGCAGCACCGAACCGGCCAGTTCGAATCCGACGACGAGTAGGCCGGCGTGGAAGTCGTACTGCTCTGGTTGGACGATCTCGACGATCTGGTGTTCACGCTGGCCCTGCGCTGGGAGCAACTGCGCCGATCGGTGCTTACGGTCGGTTTAGTCGCTGCGTTGGCGGTGGCTACCTGCGAGCTGTCTCTGATCGCAACTGAGCTGATCCCGGCTCTCTCGGGTGTTGCCGCCGCGAGCGTCGCTGCATGGTTCCTCGGCGCGGCCCTACGCGTCGCCTATTACCGGGAACTGCCCGCCTAGCGGCCAGCGCCGCTTGAAAAAACTCGTACTACGCCTAACCTAGCGCCCAGCAATTGCGCTGGATGAGGT
>PMCP01000181.1:0-10062 GCA_003155415.1 Gammaproteobacteria bacterium
TTCTTGTCCGAGTCCTGGCCGTTCGGAATGCCGTCGCCGTCGTCGTCTTCCTGATCATCGGGGATGCCGTTGCCGTTCTTATCGGTGTCCTTCGAGTCAGGAATACCATCGCCGTCAGTATCCTGCTCGGAATCCGGAATACCGTCGTGGTTCGCATCCGGACCTAGGAACAGCGTTTGCGCTGTGGGCAAGATGCCGCCCTCGTGCTGAGTGAACAGGTCCGTCATCGTCAACGTCGGGTCACTCGAACCGTCGAGGTTCAGTACCGGCGCACCGTTGAAGATGTTCATCTGATAAATACGGTTTGTACCGAGTTGCGGCTGGCAGGAAGTGCCTGAGCTATTCGGCATGAACGTACTGAAGATGACCTCGTTGTTGAACGTCCGAGCCTCGGCAAGCACCTTCTCGCCAGTCCAACCACCGATGTTCAAATCGAGGCGCCAACCCGCACTACCATGTGCGACCGCCGTATTCACCGTAGTGACAGGCGTGAGGCTGGCGTCGGTGATGACCGTCAACGCATCGAACTGCGCCTGCGTCATCTGGCCCACGTTGTAGTCGCGCAGGGCGTAGAACCGGTCCTGGGTGGCAGTGCTGAGCGGGTGCTCGCGATGTCCAGAGCCGATGCCGATGTGTGTGAAGTTCTCCGTACGTGTGCTCACCACGGCAATGTCGGGCGCGTAGTAGAAACGCCTCACGTCTGTAAGTGCAGGACTCGCGTTAGGTGCACCGCCGAGCTGGGCGATCACGCCGCCAGCGATCAGGCTCGAGGCCGGCTGACCGTTCGACACGTCGAAGCGCCAGATCTGGCCGCCCATGTCTGCCGCGTAGATTCGGTCCATGAACCCGTCGCCGTCGAAATCGGCAACACGCACGTGCGCGGGGAACGAATAGCTCATCGAGCGACCCGTCGTGTTGAACCGCTTCGTGGCGCCGGACGTGTTGCTCGCATACCAGAGCAGCGCGCCGCTGACCGAGTCAACGATGTAGATCGAGTTACCGATCGTGTCGGTGCTGAGCGCGCTGTTGTCCTGGTCAGGCTCGTAGCCGCCCGCGATAACGAGGACGCTCTTAGCCGTACCGCCGATGTTGACCTTTGTCGGCACTGGGGTCGCCCAGGACTGCCCGAGGCCGGGCAGCTGCGTGCCATCGAGGCGGAACATGACCTTCGGGGCGTTCGGATCGCTCACGTCGAGCGCGTAGTAGAAATCGCCGCCACGACGCATGCCGAAGTACAGATACACCTTTTCGCCCGGATCGATGATGCCGTTGTTATCGGCGACCGTCACGACTCGCAGGTCGCCGTCGATGCCGTACAGCTTGTTGACCGACGAGTCATCGTTATACAAGGCCAGCTGGTTCCTGAGGAACTCAGGCGGCACGAAGGACCACTTCTCGATACCCGTCGTGATATCGATCGCGTGCAGGTACCCGTCATTCGTCGCGAAGAACAGCACCCCGTCCGCGAGCGTCGGGCCATAGATCACAGAGACGGGCTGCGAGTGCAGCGGGTCGCCCATCTGGTAGCGCGGCTCGTTCGTGATGTTGTTCTGATTGGTGTCCGAAGTGTCGAGACCGGTGATGAAGTCGATAACCTGATCGCGCGTCGGATCGCCGGGGGTGCCGGTGCCAAGCAACGCATCGTCGATGGCGCTGTTGGTCTTCGCTACACGATTGCCTGCCGCCGTTAGGGCGGCGGTGCCTAGGTAGGTGTAGACCAGGCGGCTGACGGGCGCGGGGATCAGGTTGGCGGCGCCGCCGACTTCGACGTTCGAGCCGTCGATTGGCACCGACCAGATGCTGCGCGACGTGTCCTTAAAGAAGCCCGTGGCCGGGTCGATGGCCGGGGTGCCGGTCGCGTCAACGATGACGCTGTCGGTGGTGAGCCGGTACTTCTTGAGGTTACCCGGCCAGTGTGTGCGGCCGGACGGGCGGAACACGCTGATGAACAGCTCGCTCAAATTCTGAGTGCGGTTGAACGAGTTCACGGCCACCGTCGGGGCGGTGAACGTCGTGTTCGTGGTCAAAATGGAGGTCACGATGTTTGACATAGCGCTTGCGAGCGACGCCGTGTCGTTGGCCGTGTAGTACTTGCCGCCGCCGCGAGTCGCCGTCTGCGACAGATTCGGCAGGTCGACGGTAAAGCCGATCGTGTACGTGATGACGTTCTGCTGGCCGGGCAGGGCAGACAAATCGCCCTTGTTCAGGAATTCCGCCAGGTCGTCGAGGCAGTCGCCGCCGTCCGGCGAGAAGCCGGCGGGGTACGTCTCGACGTCACAGGTGTTGCCCACCAACGTGCCGAAGCTCGTGCCGTTGGCATCCTTCACCGCCTTGATCTTCGCGTCGGCATCCCTGTCCTTCGTCGGCTCGCCGTCGGTGAGATAGACGACGAAGTTCTTTTGGCAGCCGGCGGCTATCGGCGACAGGTAGTAGCCGGGCTTAGCGGGGTCGATGGCTCCCGCAACGCTGGCGCCGCCGTAGTCGACCTTGCGGCCCATGTAATATTGCCCAGCCTCCCAGAGTGTCTCGGACAGCGGAGTCCACGTGATCGGCTGCAACCCAGTGATTGCATCCTTCATCGCCTTTCGGCCCACGTCGACGTCCGTCATCGGGAACGCAACGTAGCCGCCCTGATTGTCGTTGAACGTCATGAGGCCGACGTTCACGCCGCTGACCGAGTCGAGCAGGTTCGTTGCAACGTCCTTTACGATGTCGATACGCGAACGGTTCAGTGTCGGGCCGTTAGCCCAGTTGAGGTAGTTACCGCTGTACAGCGTATACGTCTCGTTGGCGGGCGCGTTGCCCCACGAGATNNACGCCGTCGCCGTGAACGCCGCGGTCGCTGCGACACTCGACGTCGCGAGTCTTTTGCGTGCTGGAAAGGGTTTCCCAGCGCTTGCCGGTGCCCGAGTTCGTGGGGTCGTATTGCGCCATGTTGTCGGTGTAATAGCCCGCAGTCTTGAACGCCTGGAGGGCTTTGTCACATACCAAGGCGCTCATGTTGAAAAAGCGGGCCGTCGTGCACGCGGGTGGGGAGCCGGTGCCCACGAGCCAGTACACCATGTTTGCGTCACAGCCCGCGGTCGCGTACGTCTTCGTGCCGTCGTAGGTGTCCTGCGTCTTGACGATGGTAGCCATGCTTCCGGAGTCGTCGAAGATGAACAGGATGTTCGGCTGCGATTGCGAGTTCTGGCTGGTGCCGATGAACAGCTCTGTATCGTCGGCGAGCGCGGGGCCCACGGCCGCGATCGCCCACAGAGTTCCGAAACCGAGCCACGCAAAGCGCTTCATGATGGCGTTCATAGTCGGATCCTTCGAAAGTGTCGGGTGCCTTCCTGGCGGGTGAGATCGTTTAGTGCCGCGGCCGATGGATGGCCACGCGCGTAATTTTGTCCGTGGCGATGTCGACAAAGACGTTGGCCGGAATCGAGTCGCTGGTTTGCGAGTTCGAACGCAGATCGTTTGCGATCTTCAGAAAATCGTCGTACCGCATCTCGCGGCCATCGACCAGGAATTTAGCCCCGTCCATGAACCGGCGAGTGCTGAGGCCGCAGTTGTTGCATTCACGCAGGGTCACGCTGCCGCTCGTGTTCTTCGGCAGTGTGAGCGCGCTCAATGGAAGCTCGAACGGCCGCTCGGGCTGCTCGAGCACGCGGAGCGCGTGGGCTGAGCCCATGAGGCCGAGGAGGGCAAGAATTGCAAGGATTCGGGTCTTCATGATGCGGCCTCCGGAGCTGCTTAGAGCGAGCGTCCTACTATGTAGAAACTCTGAGTCGTCTGCGCCGTGGCGTTGCGCGGGCCTCTGCCCAGCGACTGCACGTCGAAGTGGAAAGCGTCGAACTCGCCAAGGCTAAACGCTCTGCCGGCAGGGACAGGCGTGTTCCAGCGATACGTCGTCACGGCGTGCCGGTTGTAGTCCGGGTCTGCCGTCCAGTCGAGGATGTGCGGTATATCCGTGCTGTAGTCACGCGTACCGAGGGCGATGTCGATCGCGTCCTCTGACTGTTGGAACGCGTCCTCTTGGAACTGCGTGTTGGCCGCCATCGTGATTTGCATCGTGGCGGTATTCATGCCCGAGACGCCGAGGACGGTGAGTACGAGTAGAAGCACGAGCCCCACAATCAACGTGGCTCCGCTCTGCGCACCGCGCAGGCCGATCGAATGCTGGGTCATTGGCCGGTTCGTTTTCATGTTTGTGTTCCCGCCCTAATAGTCCGGCGGCCGGTTGTTGCGCAGGTAGATAGTCTTCGAGACGAGCACGCGCCGGAATCCGTCATTGAACGGCCCGACGTTCTGATCCGCGTAAACGTAGTTCGTGGTGTCGGTGAAGCCGTTTTCGACGTTCTCGGCGCGTACTCGCAACCAGATGCGGACCGACAGAATCTCCGCGTTTACGTTGTAGCCGGCATTTGTGGGGTCGATGATCGGGCTGTCCGGATTCACGTACCGGTCGACCGATCCGCGATTGACCCCGCCCGGAGGATCCATATCGAGGCCGAATTGCACCTGCATGTCTTCGACGCCCGCGATGACTTCTTCGTCGGTGATCTGACCGTTGGTTCCCAGCACCTTGCGGCGCAGCGCTGGCTGCGTAGTGGCAGTGGCACGGCGCACGTAGTAGCCACTGACCATCAGCCGATGGATTTCGCTGAAGGCCGGATTGTATCCCGCGGGGGTCGCGGTCACGTTGAAGAGCGTGCCGTCGTAGCGCGAACTCACAATCGCCAACTGGCCGGCGAGGTTTGGAGGCGTCAAGACATCGTCGCCCGCATGGCGCACGACAAGCGTGTCGGAGTTCGTCTCGACCGGCGCCGTACCGGCGCACAGCCAGCCGTAGCCGTTATTGGCCCCCTGAACGGGCTGGATCAGATTGATCGTCCAGTTGTTTCCGCATGTCGCTGGCCCAACGCCCGCGGCGTCCGTCGGAGCCCGGCGACCATTGATCTTTTCGGCGCGCGATGTGAGACCCCAGAACTGCGCCATCCGGATGTCGGGCTCGAGCGAATCGATCGCGAAGCGTGCGGTTTCCTGGAGACGCGATACGGATTCGGTGATGCGGAACGTCGTGCGGCTCTGCATGAAAACGGTCATCGCGCCGATCATCAGGAACGCACCGATCGCGAGCGCGACCATGAGCTCGATCAGCGTCATACCGGCCTGTGGTCGAGACGGAGCAGCAGCCGTCTGTTTCGAATGAATGTCACTCATAAGCATTGGCGCTATCACAAGCTCGGAACTCGAATGGCCATCTGGTAGTTCACGGCGCCGAGGCCCGTTTCCTGCCAGGTGACGGTGATCGTGTAGGTGGGTGGCGAGGTGCCCAGGACCTGCACGGCGCCGACGCCGTTCGGTAGCTGCAGCTGCACCTGATTCGTCCAGACGAATAGATCGTGCGCCGCCATTAGCGCGGGCGAGCAGTTCACGGCGCCCGGCGGGTCACAGTTGTTGTTGGCGGCCGGTCCATTGTAGTTGGCGCCGCCTAGCCGATTGACGCGAATCCGGTCGGCCATGTCTGCCGCAAGGTTCACGGCCTGTGTGCGATACAGTGCGGTGCGGCCGGCGCTGAGGCCCTGACCATACAACCCTGCGATGCCGATCATGCCGACCGACACCACAACGAGTGCGACCATCGCCTCGATGAGGCTGAAGCCGAGTTGCATGGAAGTTCGCGTACGGTACATGGACATTCTCATGGACAGGTCCCGCCCGTAACCGCGATCAGCGGATCGATGATCGTTTTCTCTGTGAGCACTTGGCCACGACCCGTTCGGTCGATCGTCACGATNNCGGCCCGCCGGGGGGTTGCACAGCGCTCCCGCAGTGCGCGTGAAGCCATTCGATCCGTAGGACACGTTGCCGCAATTTCCCGAGACGCGGATCGTCCCGCCCGGGGGCACTTCGCGCATCAGCACCAGCTCGTTCGCGTCGATGACGCCGTTGCCGTCGGTCGGGTCTGTCAGAACTCGCGCGCCGTTCGCATCGACATTGTTGTTTTCGTCGACCCAAACGACAAAGCCCAGTGTCGTCGCATCGGCCACAGCGTTCGGCGAGCACGTCGGCGTTGCCGCGGTGGGGTTGGCGCTAAGGCACAGCCCGACCGGCGACTGCCGTTTGACCGCTTCCGTGCGCGCCATGATGGCCCCGGTCAGCAATTGGTTCGCTGCGGTCGTCATCGCGCTGTTGCGCTGGAACTCCATGACGTTCGGGACCCCGATGCCGATCAGAATGCCGGCCACGAGCAGCGTGATCAGCAGCTCCCAGAGCGTGAAACCGTGTTGGTGGCGAAGGTTCATGGGCCGGACTATACGAAGGTCCACGGGGGAGACCGGGCTTCTGCCGACGTTCGGTCGGGTCCAGCGGACAAGCGGTCCTCGGTCGCCTGCCTTATGACAGCCTTGCGCACACGAGGGGGTTGCCGTCAGGGTCCACCTGGTCGACGCGAGGCCGGCCGGTGTAGCTGACGATGACGGCGCGAGCGGCCGGTGTGCCGCGACGGTCACAGAACACCACGGTGCCGTTCGTGCTGCGGCGGAGCAGCGGCCGAAACTCGAAAAAGGGTCTGTTTCCCACAATGCTACCGTCGAGCTCGGGTACGTACGCGTAGATCAGGGGTTCGACGGCGGAGCGCTCCGGCGGCAGCTGGCCATCGACGTTCGCGAACACCATCCAGCCCGCGTCGAAGCGGAGCTCGGCACCGCCGCACCGCAGCCAGTCCAGCGTTTTGCAGAGGATCACGGAATGGCTGCGTTTGGCGGCTTCGCTGCGGGCGACTTGCACGGCCAAGACGAACGCGTTGACGTCAGCCGTGCGGCGCGAGTCGAGCACGAAGCTGTGAAAACTCGGGACGGCGATGCCGACCAATATGCTCGCAACCGTGAGTGTGCCGAGCAGCTCGAACAGCGTGAAACCGGTGGCGCGGTGCATCGGTCGTTTCCAAGGAACGGATGCATCGAACCGTAGTGCGGCGCGGGGGGGCGGATCGATCGCAGAAACTCGCGAATTCGTCGACAATGCCGACCGGAGCACGGCGCGCCCTGGTTTTTTGCTCTTATTCGCCGCGTGTGCGTATACTGCGCAAGTCGCTGATTCTGCAAGGGTCCGACGATGAACAAAGACGAAGTCACACAACGGCTCGTGAGTCATGGTGTGCTGCCGACCGCGCAGCGGATCGAGGTGGGCTTGCTGCTGTTCGCCCGCCCGCAGCATTTGTCCGCCGACCAGATCATTGCGGGCTTGCGCGCCACCGGCTCGCGCGTGTCGAAGGCCACGGTCTACAACACGCTGAACCTGTTCTGCGAACGCGGCCTCGCGCGGACGGTTGAGGTAGATCCTGCTCGTCAGTTCTACGATTCGTCGATCGAGCCCCACCATCATTTCTTCAACGTCGATACCGGCGAACTCACAGACATCCCACTCGGTGCTGTCACGTTGGGGGTTGCGGCTGCGCCGCCGGCGGGAACCGAACAAACCGGCGTCGACGTCGTGATTCGAATCCGGGGAAAGGACGTAATCGGGGTGCGATAAGAAGCGCGCTCAGGCACAATACGCCCGCACACTGCCGGCGTAGCTCAGTTGGTAGAGCATCCGCTTCGTAAGCGGGGGGTCGGGGGTTCAAGTCCCTCCGCCGGCACCATCAAAAACACGCTCGATCTCGCAACTTGGTGCCCGCCGGGCGCCAATAGTGTTCGCCTTCTCGGGCTGCTAAGCTCCCCGCAAACCAAGGGCTGGCGCGCTCGGGGGGTCATGGGGACGCGCGCGAGCACTGTGCACGAGGATCGGGGGACCGAATGTCGTCGCTCTTGCGGGTGCTGATCGTGGTCGCGATCAGTCTCTCTGGCTGTTCGTCCGGTCACGACCAGCCAGCCGCCTCTGCTACCGCGTCGGCGACGGTTGTGTGGCAAGCGTTGTTCGACGGCACTAGTCTCGACGGATGGGGCCGGATCGGCGACGCGAATTGGCAAATCGCCGATGGCGCTGTGCAAGCCGACATGGGCACGGGATTTCTGTTGACGAATGGCGTCTACGATGACTTCGATCTCGAGCTCGAGTTTTGGGATACACCGGACACGAATAGCGGTGTGTTCATCCGCTGCGCAAATCCCAGCCAGATCGGTGCTGCCACGTGTTACGAGGTCAACATCTTCGACCATCGACCCGATCCCGCCTATCGTACTGGCGCCATCGTCGGCATTGCCAAGCCGCTTGTGATGCTCGACACCGCCAACCGCTGGAACACCTATCAGATAGTGGCGCATGGTAAGCACATGCTCGTGAAGTTGAACGGCCAAGTCACGGCCGACACCGAAGACGACAAGTTCGCTGCCGGCCCGATCGCGCTCCAATACGCGGCGGGTCGTGTGATGTTCCGTAACGTTCGAATCAGACCGAACTGACGAATACGATCGAGCGGCGCGTGGCATCACCCAAGGAAGACGACGTAAAGGTGCAGGAGGCCGAGTCGCGATCGGCGCGGCAGCACTTCCGGCACTTCTTTCGTGGCTGGCTTCGCGATCCGCGCTCGATGGGTGCGGTGGCTCCGAGCGGTCGCGCGTTGGCCCGACTCATCGCGACTGGCGTCACGTCCACTTCTGTCGTGCTGGAACTCGGTGTGGGCACGGGCTCCCTCACGGAGGCTCTGCTCGCGAAGGGCGTGCAGCCGGCCAATCTGTATCTCGTGGAACGCGACCCCGAGCTCGCCGCGGTTCTGCGTAAGCGGTTCGTGGGTTGCCACGTATTTGCGGCCGACGCACTCGAGCTGCGCAAAGTGCTACCCACCGGTCTTACGTACGACTTTGTCATCAGCGGCTTGCCGCTGTTGTTGTTCTCGCCAGAGCACCGATTCGAGCTGCTGCGCGAAATCCTTACGCTGCTTCGCCCAAACGGCTGCTATCAGCAGTTCACGTATGGCGGCCGCTGCCCGATCGATCGGGAGACGAGACGGAAACTCAACGTCGACAGCGTACTGCTCGGCATCGCCGCGCTGAATTTGCCGCCGGCTTTTGTGTATCGACTTACGCGTGCTGTTCGCTAGGGAGTTGCGGTGGACCAGACGTTGCGATCTTCCGCCCTGGGCGTGGCATTGTTGCTCGTCGCCGCGTGCAGCCGCGCGCCGTCGCCTGCGCCCGCTGTTGCTGCGACGCTGCGCGCCGCGCTCGGCCCGATTCACGCGCTTGCATCGCCCGTCGGTAAAGACGGCGGCGAGCCGCGGTTGTCACACGACGCCACGGGATCGCTGATCTTGAGCTGGGCGGAGCCGCTCGGCGACACCGGTGACGTCGCTCTGAAATATGCTCGCCTTGCCGGCGACGACTGGACGGGTACGGCAGTGGCCGCGCAGGGGCGAGACTGGGTGGTCTCCGCGGCCGATTTGCCGTCGGTGCAGGCGTTGTCAGAGCGCTTGTGGGTTGCGGACTGGCGCGTGCAATCGCCTGCCGGAGCGGCCGCGTACGACATCCGCGCGGCGGTGTCCGCCGATGCCGGCGCCACTTGGAGCGCTCCGCTGCTATTGAACGACGACGCGACAGCGAGCGAGCACGGCTTCGTCAGCTGGTTCCGTGAAGGCGATCATGCGGGAGCGGTGTGGCTCGATGGTCGGGACGAAGCCAACGACGCGCCGGAGTCGGCCGCGGGCGAGCCCGCCGGCACGAGCTTGCGCTACGCATTTCTCGGCGCCGATGGCCGCGTGCTCGAGCAGGGTGTAGTCGACAATCTCGTGTGCGACTGCTGTCGTACCGACGTCGCGTTGACAGAGTCGGGCGCTGCCGTCGTGTATCGAGATCGTAGCGCGACGGAGATTCGCGACGTCGCGGTTCGGGTTCGAACGGCTGAGGGCTGGTCGCAGCCCGCGCGCCTCGGGCCGGACAATTGGCAAATCGCAGGCTGCCCCGTGAACGGGCCCGTGCTCGATGCCAAAGGCGACGACGTGGTGGCCGCGTGGTTCACGGCGGCGGACGGTCACGGTCATGTGCGCCTCGCGGAATCGAGCGACGGCGGTTTGAGTTTTGGTACGCCGGTGGAGATCGACGGCGACGGTGCGTACGGGCAGGTCGGCGTCGTGCTAGC
>PMCP01000181.1:10067-11900 GCA_003155415.1 Gammaproteobacteria bacterium
AGCGTCAAGACCGCGTACGCCGATCTCGTCGAAGGCAGCTGAGCGCGGCTCAAGGCGCGCGTAGCAACTCCGCGACGTAGGCGCCGAGCGCGAGTGCCGACGTCAGCCCCGGCGACTCGATGCCGAAGAGCTGCACGAGGGACGCGTCGCCGCGTTCGCCGAAGCGATGAATCGAAAAATCGGCCGCCGGCTCACCCCGGCCCGAGATCTTCGGCCGAATACCGGAATACGCTGGTGACAGACCGCCTTCCGAGAGCGCCGGCCAGTAGCTGCGGATCGCGCCGTAGAACGCGGCGGCACGTGCGGGATCGACTGCATAGTCGAACGACGCGGGATCGACGCCGTCGCGCAGCCACTCCACGTCGGGGCCGAAGCGCACTCTTCCGGCGAGATCGAGTGTGGCATGCACGCCGAGGCCGCCATCCTCGGGCAGCGGGTATACGAGATGTGTGAACGGGCTGCGGCCCGCGTAAGTGAAGTAGTTGCCCTTTGCGAAGTGCGCCCGTGGGATCGCTTNNGTCGTGTTTCGCAACGGTGAACTGGCAGTGCGTTGCGATCGCACCGCCTGCGGCTTCGAGATCGCCGCGCAGCGCAAGCATCAACGCATGGCTGTCGACGATACCGGTCGACGGCGACAGGAACCCGGCCAATGCGTGTACCTGTGGTTCGAGTCGCTGAACATCATGTGCGGATAGTTGTTCGAGGTCCGTCACGCCGTTCGCCACGGCCGCTGCCCGAACTGAATCCAGCTTTCGAACCTGGCCCGCACTCGTCGCCACCAGCAGCTTGCCGCAGCGCCGATGCGGCACGTGTTTGGCCTCGCAGTATTCGTAGAGACGCTGGCGGCCTTCGACACAGAAACGCGCTTTGAGGCTGCCGCGCGGATAGTAGAGCCCTGCGTGGATGACTTCGGAGTTGCGCGCCGACGTCTCCTCGCCGATCGCGGCGTTCTTCTCGAGAACGATGACCTCGCGACCGGCGAGCGCAAGCTCGCGCGCGATCGCGAGACCTACGACGCCGGCGCCGATGACGACCGTGTCGGTGCTGTCGCTCATTGCATGCGTGCCCCGGCCGGAAAACGAGCGCGGATTCTCGCAGCCGCAGCACTACGTGTCGACTTTGGAGCTCGACGCCGGCGCGCGGCGCTCATGCTAAGGTGGCCGCCGTCGTTTCGCGCACCGGGAGTCCAGTCGAATGGCGTCAGCCACCGCAGCCAGCACCGAGCAGATCGCCGCAGTGATCCGCGGCCGCCGCTCCGTCGATCTCTACGAGTCGGATACCGTCCCGAACGCGGTGATGGTGGAGGCGATCGACGTCGCTCGTTGGGCACCGAACCACCGGCTAACGCAACCATGGCATTTCTATCTGGTCGGGCCGACGACTCGGCGCGGCGTGACCGATCTCGCGGTGGAGCTCGACGTCGCAAAGAAGGGCGAACGCGCGGGCCCCGTGCGTCGAGCGCGGCTCGATGCCGTGCCCGGGTTTCTCGTGCTCACGATGCGTCGTAGCGACGACGCGCTGGTTGAGCGCGAGGACTACGCGGCATGTTGTTGCGCTGCGCAAAATCTCGCGTTGTATTTGTGGCAGCGCGGTATCGGAACCAAGTGGACGACGGGCGGCATCACGCGCGACCCTCGTTTCTACGCGCTGCTCGGCATCGACTCTGCGAAGGAGTCGGTCGTCGGTTTCATCTGGTACGGCAAGCCGAAAGTCGTGCCAACCCAGCAACGCAAGCCCGCGGCCGAGCTCGTCACCGAGCTACCATAGCCAGAGCGGCTAGAGCGGGTCGCCCGGTTTCGCGGAACCCGCGAGCCATGCGGCGCCTTCGTCGTA
>PMCP01000181.1:11987-19168 GCA_003155415.1 Gammaproteobacteria bacterium
TCGAAGAAATCGTAGAACCGTCCCGTGCACACGACGTCAGCGACGACCCCATCGACGGGCGCGCGCTGGTTGATCGTCATCTTCGTCTGCGCGATGGCGCGCGTGCCGACGACTTCACACGTCGTGCCGCCGAGAAAATGAATAATGCTGACACCGCGCTCGAAACCAGCGCGCCGAGCCTTCTGGAACTCAGTGGCTGGACCCTGGAACCAGGTAGCCGTCATCCAGCCGTCGTCGTGCCACACCGTCGCGAAGCGCTGCCAGTCGCCGGAATCGCTCCACAGCACCCAGTCGTTGACGACCTGCGTGATCAGGAGGCGATCGAGCAGCGTTTGCTCCATGGCTCAGCGGATCAGCCCGCCGCGTGGCGAGGGGCCGCCGGGTGGGGCAGAGCCGGGCACGATGATCGAGGACGCTTGTTCGCGGCGCATTTCTTCGAGCCGACGTACGGTACGCGCGAGCGCGTCTCTGGCCATATCGCCGAATTTTGTGATCGCGTCGTCGAGCGACGTGGCGGGTACTTCGAACGAGAGCGGCAGCGCGCCGGCCGGCGTCAGCACTTGTGTCTGCCCGACGTATATCACTGGTCGCGCGGTGTCCGTGTCGCCCGAAGGGGTGACGGGCGTCAGCCGCTGAAGAGTGCCGACGCGTCGGTCGGTGAAGGTCTCCTCTCGGTAGAGACCGGTGCGATCCATCGCGATGTCGGTGTCGCCAAGCTCGTCTGCCATGCTCGAGTCCTCTTTCTTTAGTGGCCACGCCGGGTGCGGCGGGCGGCATAGGCTAGCATTTATCGTATCGCGTGGGTTGCGGCCGTAGCCGCGATCCGGATTCGTGCGTAGGCCTCTGCCTCGAGGTGAGGCGCTACGAGCGCGAGTGCCGCGGCGCCGTCGCAGATCGGCGATACGTTCGAACAGAACGAGGCGCGTTAATACCGTGGTGCCGGGGGCAGAGCGAGGCTGTCCGGACGTCTGCATCGGCTATCATGCGGACCGCGGGCAACGATGGGAGCGAACGTTGAGCACTGACGGACAAATCCTGTTGGTCGGCTTCGGCAACATGGGGCAGGCACTGGTTCGCGGCTGGCTCAACAACGGCCGTGCGGCAGCGAGCGTCCGTGTGGTCGAGCCTGCGGCGAGTGCGCGCGACATTGCGCGCCGTCTGGGCGTATTTGCGAACGAATCCGTCGCCGTTGCTCTCGCGGATTTTCGACCCGACGTCGTCGTGTTGGCCGTGAAGCCGAACCAGATCGGCAGCGCGCTCGCCGAGTGTTCCACCAAGGTTGACGCGACCACTGTGTGGTTGTCGATAGCGGCGGGCAAGACCATTACTGCGCTGAGCGAGGGGCTTGGTGCAAAAGCGGCGATTGTGCGTGCGATGCCGAACACCCCGGCGGCGATCGGCAAAGGCATGACTGCACTCGTGGCCAACGCAGGAGTCACAGCGGATCAGCGCACGCTTTGTACGGATCTCATGGCGGCAGTCGGCGCTGTGGCGTGGCTCGACGACGAGCGGCACATGGACGCAGTGACGGCCGTATCGGGCAGCGGGCCGGCCTACGTGTTCCTGCTGATCGAATGTCTCGAACGCGCGGCTATCGATCTCGGTCTCGCGCCGGCGCTGGCGCGACAGCTTGCGCTTGCCACTGTCAGCGGCGCAGCGGCCTATGCAGCCGTGGCCGATGCGGCGCCGGCCGAGCTGCGTCGGCGCGTGACGAGCCCCAACGGCACGACTCAGGCCGCGCTCGAGGTATTGATGGCCGACGATGGGTTGAGCGGGCTCATGACACGCGCAGTTCGCGCCGCGGCCGAGCGCAGCGAGCAGTTGTCGGCGGCGTGAGAGCGAAGGGGTAGGCGATGGCGGGATACTACTTCGATGAATTTACGGTCGGGCGCGTGTTCAAGCACCCGATCCGGCGCACAGTGACCGAGACAGACAACGTGCTGTTCAGCACGCTGACGCACAATCCGGCGCCGCTGCACATCGATCACGAGTACATGCGCACGCACTCGGAGTTCGGCAAGCCGCTGATGAACAGCTTCTTCACGCTGGGGCTGATCGTCGGCATCTCGATCAACGACACCACGCTCGGCACGACGGTTGCGAATCTCGGGCTAACGGAAGTGCGGTTTCCGGCGCCGCTGTTCGTAGGCGACACGGTGCACGTCGAGACCGAGGTCGTTGCCACGCGGCTGAGCGAGTCGCGGCCGCACAACGGCATTCTGACGCTCGAGCACCGCGGGTATAGCCAGCACGACGTGCTAGTGGCGATCTGCCGGCGCGCCGTGTTGATGGAGCGGGCGCCGGTAGGCAAGTGAAAAGGAACGAGCCCCGAGTGGGGCCCGTTCCACGACTGAAAACTCAGTTGGTCGAGCTGAAGAAGACGGAGATGTGGTCCGCTGCCAGCGTGTTCGTCGTCGTGTCGTAGGCACCCGTTGCCATCAGCGATACGGCAGACTCACCCGCGTTCAAGTGCGCGGTGATCGCGGTCACGAGATCCGCGAAGCTCGTGAACAGTTCGATGTTGCCCCGCTTAGCAACGCCGAACAGTACCGACCCGGTTCCCGCCACGATCGTCGGCGATGACGCCAGCGCCAGCAGATCCTGGTGCTGCAGATCGACGATCAAATCGTGCCGTCCGATGCTGGTGTTGTGCAGATCGAGCACGATCCCGGTGTTACCGAGAGTCGTGAACGGCGCGGTGGTGCCCTTGCCCCAGCCGATGGCGAGCAGATCCGGGATATCGGCGTGATCGATGACGGTGCGACCGTCGAAGTCCGGCGGCGCGGCGCCAAACGGCGTCACGAAGCCGAGCACCTTGGCGGATTCACCTGCGGACAGGGACGCCAGGGTTAACGTGCCCGTGGCGACTTCGTAGTCGGCCGGGTTCGCATCGACCGCCGTGGACGTGCCTGTGCCGGCGAAGTTGAACATGTCGACGCCGAGCCGATCGATCGCGCGCAGGTTCAGATTCAGCTGGCCCGCCACGATGCTGTTCACGACGCCGCGTACTTGCGTCGGCAGCAACCGCACTCGGCCTGCCGTCGCGTCAAGTGTGGCGGCTGTCGTGGAGGTTGTCGGATCCGCGAACGTGCCGAAGGCCATGATGCCCTGGCCGACCGAGATGGCGTCCGTCGTGAACGTGCCGGTGGGGTCGCCGGTCTTCAACACCTTCGTGTCCGGGCCGATCGTGATGACGGCGGTGCGCACTGCACCGGGGCCATGGTCGTGACGCGCAGCGAACGCACCTTTGATCGTTAGCTGCGTGGCAGTCCGGGATACGACGTTGCCTTGCACGGCGTCGAGGCGTTCGCCGCCGACGCTGTCACCGGCCTGGACGGTGGTCGCGGTGAACGTCTTGTCAGCTGTCGACAGAGTGCCGAAGGCCACGGTCAACGTACCGGCTGGCAGCGCGGCAAGTGCTGTGAGGCCCGCGCTCCCCACCGAGGCAGCGCCGTTGATCTCGAACGTCGTGGTCGAAGTCGTATGGACTGTCGCATTGCCATGGTCGCCGTCTTTCTGGAACCACGGCCGAACCTGGACTACGTACGCGCTGGCGGCGGCGTCCGTCGAAACGAGCGCGCCGCGAACGCGCAAGGGTCGCTGTGCAGCCGGTTCCACATCGGCCACGATATAAGGCCGCGCAGTGACCACGGGTGGACTCTTCGTCGTATCGACGGAGTTCGACGCCGCGAGGTCGAAGTCGAGCGTCAGAAAGGAGACGCGCGCCGGAGTGACTACGAGATGGTTGCGGTTCGACAGCTGTACGGTCAGGTCGGTGACACCCAGAGCCTGGCCGTTCGCATCGACGACGTTCGCCTTGACGGACTGGCCGGCAACCTCGACGAAGACCTCGGCCGTGGAGTAGTCGACTCGAATGGTGCCGCCGACGAAATCGCCGCCCGCCAACGTCGATGCCGACAGCAAGTCGGAAAGGTCGGTGAGTTGCGCGAAGTCGATCCGCGTCGTGGCCGGTAGCAATTCGACCGTCGCGCCGTTTTGCCGCTGCAAAGTGACGGATTGCACGTCGACGGAGTAGTTGAGGAAGTCGCCTTCGGCGTCGGTGACACCGACCATGAGCGTTCCGCATGAGCTTCCGCAACTCGAGCCGGAGCTGCCGGCCGTTGCGGAGCCGCCACCGCCTGAACCGCTACAGCCGGCGAGGGTCAGTGCGGCGAGGGCGATCCCGGCGAGCGATCGCCAGCGCAGTGATCGGAGCAGACTGAGCGTGTTCATGGACGGCCTCCTGGGCGAGTAGTGTTCAGAGGTCCAAACGCAGCGTTAGAGCGATGGTTGACGCCAATGGTCAAATGTCGCCCGATGGCGACGGTTTCGTGACCGATTTGCTTTGTAATCCAGGCGATTACTGTCAGAATGCTTTGGGTACGGGGATGCCGAGACCAATCAAGAGGTTGCGCTGACTAATGAGTGCCCGGGTTCAGGACGGGACGGGGGGCACTGCTGCCGATGAGGCAGCCCGCGAACGACGTCGCCGTTCGTCTGTTAGTTCACGCGAGCCCGGCCTCGACCTGATCTGCACCAAGGTCGCCGTCGACTTCCAAAGCATCGTCTTGAGCAACGCCGGGGAGCGCATCACCGGCGGTCTGCAGTCGTTGACCGATGCTTGTGGCGCCGATGCCGTTTTCATCGCGCTCGTGAGCGAGGACGGTAGTCGTTTCGAGAAGGTGTACTCGGGTCGTTCGACGTTCTCCGCGTGCAATCCGGAAGTGTTGCTCGGACGTGAGCTCGCAGATTTCCCCTGGATCAAGGGACGACTCGAACACCTGCGGATCCTCGAGATCAAGGACACCGCGAACGCGCCGCTGCCGCAAATGCACGATGCTGCGAACCTGGCCAGCCTGAACGTCGGCGGCTTGCTCGTCGTCGGCTTCAACGTTCGCGGCCGACTCGGTGGAATGCTCGGCGTGTGCGCCGCTTCGCCGAATCCGGAGTGGGGCGCAGATCTTCACCTTGCCCTGAAGCTCGTCAGCGTGAGTTGTGCAAGCGGCCTCGAACGCATCGAACTCCAGGAAGACCTGTTCTCGGTGCAGGAGCGTGACCGACTCGTCACGAACACAGCCAACGACGGACTGTGGGACTACGACGTTCGCGAAAACACCATGTACTTCTCGCCGCGTTGGCGCGCCATGCTCGGCTATACGGTCGACACTGACGTGCCGGAGTGGCGGCTGCTCGTGCACCCCGATGATCTCGCGCAGGTGCAGTCGCAGCTGCGCGATCACCTCGAAGGACGCGCGGATCTGTTCGAGAGCGTGCATCGCATGCGGCATGCGGGCGGCGATTGGCGCTGGATCCAGAGCCGAGTCAAGGGTCGGCTCGACGAGAACGGCCGCTTGCGCCGGCTCGTAGGGGTGGAAACGGACGTCACGGAGCGCAAGCTCTACGAGGAGGCTCTCTTTCGCGAAAAAGAGAGCGCCCAGATCACGTTGCAGTCGATTGGCGACGGTGTAGTGACCACCGACGGTGACTCGCGCGTGCAGTATCTAAACCCCGTGGCCTCCGAGCTCACGGGCTGGAAGCTCGACGACGCGGTGGGCAGGCTCATCGACGAAATCTTCCGCGGGTTCCACGAGGAGACCTGCGAGCCAATCGAGAACCCGGTTGCCGTTGCCATGCGGCGCAACCGGCCGATCAAGTCGGTGCGGCCCGCGTTGCTCATCCGCCGCGACGGCAACGAGCTGTATATCGAGAGCACGGCGGCGCCGATCCGCGACGCCGCAGGGGGCGTCACGGGAGGCGTGCTCGTTTTCCATGACGTCAGCGAGTCGCGCGAGCTGAACCGCCGCTTGAGCTACGCCGCGAGCCATGACGTGCTGACGGAGCTCGTGAACCGACGCGAGTTCGAGCAGCGGCTCGAGCGCGCGTTGAAGAGCGCCAAAGCGCGCGAGACGTCGTACGCGGTGCTGCATCTCGATCTTGACCAATTCAAGATTGTGAACGATGCGTGCGGCCATAATGTCGGCGATCAGTTGCTGATCCAGATCGGCGCGTTGCTAAAGTCGAAGGTCCGCTGGCGCGACACGCTCGCGCGGCTCGGCGGCGACGAGTTTGGTGTGCTGCTTGAGAGCTGCACGATGGACGAGGCTCTGCGCACGGCAGAGCAGTTGCGCGAAGGGATCAGCGAGTTCAGGTTTGCCTGGGATGACCGTACGTTCCGGCTCGGTGTCAGCATTGGCGTCGTGCCGATCACTGCGGCGACCGACGACGTGGCGTCGCTGCTGACGGCCGCGGACAGCGCGTGTGCCGCTGCCAAGGATGCCGGCCGCAACCGCGTTTACAACTACCAGGAAAATGACATCGACCTGATGAAGCGGCGCAAGGAGATGCAGTGGGCCGCTCGCATCAGCAACGCACTCGACGAGAATCGGTTCGAGCTGTTCCGCCAAACGATCCAGCCTCTGCAAGCCAATGCCGAGTCGGGTGCGCACTACGAACTACTGATCCGCATGCGCGACGAGGCGGGGCAGTTAGTGGCCCCCGGACTGTTCATCACGGCCGCAGAGCGCTACGGGCTCATGACGGCCATCGACCGGTGGGTTATCGCACAGGCATTCACCTGGCTGGTCTCCGAAGCTGACGAGCGCGAGCGCCTGTCCCTCTGCTCGATCAATCTGTCCGGCCAGAGCTTGGCGGACGAGAAATTCCTGCCGTTCGTGATCGAGCAGTTCCAGAAGAGCGGCCTCTCCGGTGCCAGTATTTGTTTCGAGATCACGGAAACGGCCGCGATCGCGAGCTATTCGCAGGCAAACCGTTTCATCCACGCGGTGAAGGAGCTCGGCTGCCGGTTCGCGCTCGACGATTTCGGCACCGGCCTTTCGTCATTCGGTTACCTGAAACACTTCCCGGTCGACTTCCTGAAGATCGACGGCAGCTTCGTGAAAGAGATCCTCCACGATCCGATCGACCGCGAGATGGTGCGTTCGATCAACGAGATCGGGCACCTNNGGCAAGCGCACGATCGCGGAGTTCGCCGAGAACCAGGAGATCATCACGATGCTGCGCGGCATGGGCGTCGACTACGCCCAAGGCTACGGCGTCTCCGAGCCGAAGCGCCTCTCCGACCCCATCCAAAACGTCGCCGTCTAGCCTTCGTCGCACGCGCGAGCCCGCGCGTGCGCTGCGATGCCGCTATTCGGCGAAGCGCATCGAGAGGTCGATTGCGC
>PMCP01000005.1:0-38093 GCA_003155415.1 Gammaproteobacteria bacterium
TCCGTGAAGCCGTTCCACAGCACGTCGATGACGGCGACATCGACTGCCTGCGCCGCGAAGAACGGCCCGTAGCCGCGACAACCGTATTCCGATTCGAGCGAGGCTATCGGCGTGCTCGACTGCGCCCGCACGGCCGCGAGCGCGCCCGGGTCGTGCAAGTCGACCTCGAGCCACGTGAGGTCGGCCGCGGCGACGGCGGCGGTGAGCCGGCGCAGCGCGGCCGGGCGGAACGCGAAGTTCACGTCGAGCATGAGGCCACGTTCGGCTCCGAGCCCGGCTCGTAACGCTTCAACTTGCGCCGCGATCGCGGCGAGCGTCGAGTTGTCGAGCGTCTTGCTTAAGTCGAGACCGTTGCCGACGAAGCCGGGATTCAAGAGGCGGGCGCCGCCGCCGGCGAAGACCATGGGATTCGTCTTCACTGCCTTGAAACCGCGCGCCGCCGCTTCGCGGCCCAGCGACTCCATGTCGTCGAGCGTGCGTAGCCGCGGTAGTCCGAGCTCGCGCTCGAAGAGTTCCGCGTGCTGTGCACGGAACGAGCCGCAGTGCGACCAGTACACGTCTATGCCTAAGCGCAACGGCCCGCCGAACAGTGCGTACACGGGCACGGCGGCCGCTTTTGCGGCGATGTCGATGCAGGCGTTCTCGATGGCCGCGATGCCTTGCCGGCTCAACCCTCCGGCCGTGAATTGGGTGACAGCGCGCAGCTCCGCCGCGATGCGCGCGAACGCGCGAGGGTCCGCGCCGACGACGGTGCGGCCAAACGCCGCGATAACTTCCGGCAGCGCCGGGCTCCACGCGCCGTCGAGGAACTCCGACCAGCCGACGAGGCCCTCGTCGGTGCTGATCTTCACGAATGAGAACGGGCGCCAGCCTCCGTCCGCACGCAACGTTTCGACTTTCGTTATTCGCATGGTGTTACCGCTCGGTGCCTGCGTGAGCCACGTGCAGTAGCGCCTCGCCTGCCAAGTACCGGCGCATGTTGTCGAGTACCACTGCTTCAACTGCTTGCCGCCGTTCCTCCACTGCCCCGGCCCACGCGATGTGCGGCGTGATGATGACGTTGGGCAGCTGCCACAGTGGATGATCCTTCGGCAGGGGTTCGGGATCTGTCACATCGAGCCCTGCGCCGGCGAGCGCGCCGCTGCGTAGCGCTGCGACGAGCGCGCCGGTGACCACGATGCGCCCGCGCGAGACATTCACGAGCACCGCGCCGCGCGGCAAGTGCGCAAGCAGAGCTGCGTCGAGCAGCTGGTCCGTGTCTGCGTCGAGCGGCAGCGCCACGACCACCGCGGCGCATTGCGACAGCACGTCGCCGATCTGCGTGATGGCTGCGACGTCGAAACCGTTCGGATCACGCCGGGCTGTGCGTGCGACGCAAATCGGGCGTGCGCCGAACGCCAGAACGAGGCCCGCGATCGCGCGGCCGATGGGTCCGGCGCCGAGCACGGCCACGCGTTGCCCGTGCAGGCACTCGATGGTGCTCGCCGTCGGCTGCGGCGCCCACTCGCCGCGCTGCTGAGCCGCGAGCAGCACTGGAGTGCGGCGCAGCAACGCGAGCAGCAGTTGCAACGCGTGCTCTGCGACGATGAACGCGCCGGCGCCGCCGAACGTGGTTGCTGTGGTGCGCTTTGGTAGGCCGAAGCGCGTAACGGAGTCGATGCCGGCATTCAGGAACTGCACCCAGTGCACCTTCGAAGCGGCGAGCGCCGCCGAGCAATCGGCGCCCCAGTTCTGCGCAAGCGCTATGAGTATGTCCGCGTCGGCCAGTGATGCGAGCGCGTCCTTGCGTTCGGAGGTAACTTGGACGCGGATGTCGAACGGCGCGAGTACGGCGGCGAGCTGCGCGGCACCATTGTCTGTCCACACGACCAAGCGTTGCTGCATGGCGGAATGGTACCAAGCGTAACGCCTAGGCCGAATCTGTCGGCCGGGCTCGATCGAGCAGCGGCGAGGTGCTGGGTGGGGATCAGCGTCGGCGCGCGCCGTCGAAGGACGACGGCGCGCGCTCCCATCTCGACGCCTTTACTCCCCGATTGAGATCAGAACGAACGCCGCAGCGTCAGCCAGGTTTCGCGCGGGCGACCGACAAGCGCCGCCTGGCTGAAGTTGACGGGCTGGCCGTTGCCGTTCAACCCCGTGTAGTAGTACTCGTTGGTCAGGTTCGTGATTGCGAACGTCGCCGACCACTTTTCGCTCGGGCTCTGCCACGCCAACCGGAAGTTCGCGATGTTCAGGCTGTCGATCCAGGTCAGCGGTGTGTTGATGGCGGTCGTCTGCATCCTCGAGCGGTACGAGTAGTCGAGTCGCGGCGTCAGCTTCGCGCCATTCTTCAGGTGGACGTCGTACGAGATGCCGATCGAGTACTTGTTGTCGGGCACGTACGGTGTCTTCATGTCGAGCGTCACGAACGTCAGAGGGTCGACACGCGTGTACTGGAAGTCGAGCGTGCCCGCCGAGACGTCAAACCCGAGATTCTCCGTAGGCCGATACTCGAGCTCGGCCTCGATACCCTTGATGCGCGCGTCGCCCACGTTCGCCGTCATCGCGCACGGCGCACCAGGGAACGGCGAGAACGTGTCGCAGCGGCTTAAGGTCAGCTGCACGTCCGAATAGTCGCTCGAGAACAGCGCCACGTTCAGCCGCACGCGGTTGTCGGCCAGCGTGCTCTTGAAGCCGATCTCAAATGCCTTGAGCTCCTCTGGCTTGAACAGAAGTGCTTGGCTCACGAAGAATGGCCGCGGGTTCACGCCGCCGCCTTTGTAGCCAGTCGAGTACTGCGCGTAGTACATCAGCTTGCTCGACTGCTGGTAGTCGACGGCGACGCGGTAGTCCGTGTGGGTGCCTTCGAACGTACGCGTGACGTTGGTCAATGCGCCCAGTGTCGGATGTGGCGTGCCATCGAGGGACAGACGGTTGAACGTGAACGCCTTCGAGTCATCCGTTTGCCGCAGGCCCGTCGTGATCGTGAGCTTCTCCGTTGGGCGGAATGCCGCGTGGGCGAACACGGATTTCGACGACGTTTGCACGGGATCGTGCAGCAGGAACTCGAGGTTCAGGCCTCCGCCGCCGAGCAGGAAGCCGCCCGGCAGCTGGATGCGGCCCTCCGACAGGCCGTCGGCGTCGTAGTGGTAGATGCCGGCCGTCCAGTCGATCTTGTTCGGATCGCCGCCGGAGATGCGGATCTCCTGCGTATTCTGGTTATGCGCAAGCCGCCACAGCTGATCCGAGATCGAGGCGGGCGACTCCTCGGCCGTGACGCTGAACGGCACGACCGACTTGCGATACGAGAGGATGGCGTTCATCGTGAGCTTGTCGGTCAGTTTCACGGCGAGATCGTTCGAGAAGCCGTGCTCGTCGAGCGGGGTGCGGTCCGGCATCGCAAACGACTTGCCGGGGCCGGCTGCCGTGGTCGGGCGGCTGACGTAGTCCTCATAATTGATGTACGACTTCGGGCCGGTGAGGTAGTTGTTCGTCCCTGGCCAGCCCCCGCCCTGGATCGTCTGCACAGCGGCAGGGTTCTCCGAGTCGTCCTGGGTCGTGTCGAAAATGAACGTGTCCTCCACGCGATCGCCGGGTGTCCAGCGCAGAACGCCGCGCGCGGCGACCGTTGACTGGCCGCCCTGCGTGCCGAGCTTGCAGCCGAGTGTGAGCAGCGAGGTGCCGGCCGACGTTTGGCCGTGTGTGCACGGGTAGTCGTAGCGTGTCACGTAGCCGTCGGACTTTCGGCCCATAGCGGTGATGCGGGCGTAGAGCTTGTCGTCGATCAGCGTGAGGTTCGTGCCGGCTTTCGCGCTGACGCCGCTGTACGAGCCGGTGCCGACCTCGGCGTAGGCGTTCAGGTCCTTGTCCGGACGTTGCGAGAACAGCTTGATCGCGCCGCCGATGGAGTTTTTGCCGGCCAACGTGCCCTGCGGTCCGCGCAGAACTTCGACGCGGTCCGCGTCGACGAGCTCGAACATCGCGCCGGTCAATACGCCGAAGTAGACGTCGTCGATGTACATGCCGACACCGGGGTCGACCGCGAAGTGCGGATCGGCCTGGCCGACGCCGCGGATAAAGATCGCCGACATCTGACCAAAGCCCGTGGCATGGGGGCTCAACTGCACGTTCGGCGCGATGTTGGCGGCGTCGCCGATATTCAGATTACCGCGCGCTTCCAGCATTGCGGAGTCGTACGCCGTGATGGCGATCGGCGTCTGCTGCAGGTTCTGCGAACGGAACTGCGCCGTGACGAGGATTTCTTCGAGTTGCCCCTGCTGTTGAGCAAGGACCGTTTGTGTGGTGATGGCCGCGGCCACGCCGAACGCGAGCTGTGCCACGCGCGCCCGACACCGATTTGCACCGTGAGAATTACGCATTGAGCTTCCCCCCGAAGACTTAGTCGCTGCTTGTTGTTGCGAGGCCACTACGGCCGCGCCGTGGCGATTACCCAGAAAGCCGTGATGGATTCATGGTTCGCGCCACAACTGAAATATGGCGTAAACTCGAACGCAGCTTTTGCTTTGTTCGGTCCAGCCATTTGTCCCGGACGGCCCCGCCGCAAAAATAGCGGCGCCGTTGCAGCCACTTCCGAGGCACGCGATGTTCAGTGCAAGCTCGGTAACCCACTCAGAGCCCGGCCGCCCCTGCTGGGCCGACATCGTTACCTCGAAGCTCGGTACCACGCGAGTGGAAGCCGTGCGCGGTGAAGGCGGGTTCTTCGGGCAGCTCGCGCTTTGGAATCTAGGCTATTTGCGACTGGCGCACGTGAAGCTGCGCGGCGCTGCCGTACGCGGTATGCGGCGGCGTACCACTACGGGCCGGCAAGCGTTTTCGTGGCTCGCGGCGAGCTTGAGCGGCGGCTTCGAGCTCTGCTACGGCGGCCGCAGTTCCGTGTTCGAGCCAGGCCGCATTGCCATCTTGGATCCGCGACGAACGTACGTCACCACGTTCGCACAAAGCAGCGAAGTGTTGTGGGTGCGCGTGCCGCACGCGTTTCTCGAGCCGCACTTCGCAGGCGTGGCCCAAACCATCATCGATGGTACGAACGGCGCTGGGCGCATCGCGTTCGACACGCTGAAGTCATTGCTCGGCCAGGCCGGTTCGTTGAATCCCGGCGAGGGCAAGCCCGTTGCCGACGGACTCATCAGTATGTTCGCGGCCGCCGGCATCGGCGCCTCGTACGCGGGCGAACACCCGCTCGCGGGTCGCGCCTGTACGCTGCAGCGCGTCAAGATATTCATTCTCGACAATCTATCGGACGATGCGCTGTCGGCGCGTTCGATCGCAGCTGCGAGCGGCTTGACCTCGCGTTACATCAATCGGCTGTTCGAGCCGGAAGGCGTATCACTGATGCGCTGGGTCTGGCGGCAGCGTCTCGAAGGGGCACGCGCGGTGCTTTCGAGCAAACGCGAGCCGCACGCCATCGGCAACGTGGCCTATGCTTACGGCTTCAAGAACGCGTCACACTTCAGTCATGCGTTCCGCCGGCAGTTCGGTTACGCGCCGCGCACTGTGGTGCGTGACGAGGACTCGAGCGGCGAGGGCTGAGCCGCCCCCGAAATTTCACGATCCAGTGCGGTGAGCAATCGCGAATACAGTATGTTTTCGCGAGCAAGCAGTGCGGCGATGTGCGCATCGTTGCGCTCTCCCGCTGCCTCCAGCCGCGTGGCCATCTCCTCTAGATGGTTCTGCTCCTCGCCGATCACGCGTTTGAGCGATAGTACGTGGTGCGCGCGTTGCAGCGTCTCTTGATACAGCCCGTAGAACCACAGCGCACGAAACTCGACGATCATCGACATGTACAGATACGCGGCGCGCGGGCCGCAGTCGCGACCGAGCGTGTGCACGGTCGCTGCCTCGATGCGCTGGAAGTACATACGCGCGGCGGCGGGGGCCAGCAGGTCGGCCGCGACGTATTCGAGCGGCCGGTCCGCGGCCTTCTCGGCCTGGCGCTTCATGAAGTAGGCGTGGTGGGCTTCCTCGGCCACGTGGCGCAAGGTGGCCTGGTCGATGTCCGAGCGATGCTGGGTGGCCATGATCTTGTGGCTGCCCATGTGCTCGAGCAGCGACAGCGTGTTAATCAAGCGCCCGTGCTGCGCCGGCGTGGCAATCGTACGAACGAGCAGCGACCGCGTCGTCGGCGCGAGATCGGCTGTGCCTGCGCCAAATCGGGCCAGCGCGGTCGCGAGCCACGTGCCGCTTGGCGCGGTGTCGTGCTTCGGCAGCATGCTCTCGAAGATTCTCCAGACTGGGCTTGTGAGGTTCGGACGGGCGTGGTCAGTGTATCTGAGGCGCGGGGGCCATTTCGCGGCGAGTTGCGCCCGCCGCACACGGGTTGACCGGGCCGGGGGTGGTCGGGTTTCCCGGCGGGAGGCGGTGTAGAATCTCGGCGTTTAGGCTCCCGCCGTCCACAATTCTGCCGAGTAACCGACCCATGAAACTGCGAAATTCCGTCCACCGTATCGCCGGCGCTACAACGGCCCTTGTGATCGGCGCGCAAGCGCAAGCACAGTCGCAACCGGTCCTCGAGGTGAACTTGCGCGACACCGTCGTCGTTACAGCGACGCGCGTAGAGCAATCGAGCTTCGACCTGCCGGTCTCCATCGAGGCGTTCGATCAAAACACGATTCGGGACGGCCAGCAGCAGGTCAATCTGTCGGAGACTGTGGGCCGATCGCCCGGCGTCGTCGCGAACACGCGGCAGAACTACGCGCAGGATTTGCAGATCTCGATTCGCGGTTTCGGCGCGCGTTCCACCTTCGGCATCCGCGGCGTGCGTTTGTACTCCGACGGCGTGCCACTGACGATGCCGGACGGTAGCGGCCAGGCGGCGAACGTCGATCTCTCTTCGGCACAGCGCGTCGAGGTCATGCGCGGGCCATTCTCGGCGCTCTACGGCAACTCCTCCGGCGGAGTCATCAGCGTGTTCACCGAGGACGGGCCGAAGGACTTCGGCGTCTCGACGTCCCTCTGGACCGGCTCGTACGGTACGAACCGGCTCGGTGCGAAAGTCGGCGGCGAGGCCGGCAAGGTCAACTACGTGTTCGACGTCGATCGTTTCGACACCGATGGTTTCCGCGACCACAGCGCGACAACGCGCGATACGTTCAACGGCAAGGTGCGCTGGGATCTCAGCGACCGCTCGCACCTGACGTTCACGGCTAACTATCTGACCCAGCCGGATACGCAGGATCCGCTAGGCCTTACGCTCGCGCAGCTGAACGCCGATCGCAACCAGGCGGGCAACGCCGCTATCGCCCAGAACACCCGCAAGGACATTGGCAATTCGCAGACCGGCGTCGTGTTCGAGCACCAGCTGTCGGCCACGGACTCTATCCGGCTGCTGGGGTACTACGGCACGCGTGACGTGACTCAGTGGCTCGCGTTGACGTTTGCAGGTCGCGGTGTCGTGGATCTCAGTCGCGATTTCAGCGGCGAAGACTTCCGCTGGACGCGGCAGACCACCGCCGGTGGTCGCCCGCTCATCTTCAGCGCAGGTCTGAACTACGACGTCATGAACGAAGGACGCAAGGGATTTACGAACACCGCCGGTGTGAGCGGCGCGCTCGGACGCGACGAGAGCAACAAGGTCCAGAATCTCGATCCGTACGCGCAGGTGCAGTGGGATTTCGCCGCGCGCTGGGCTCTGCATGCCGGTGTGCGCCGTAGCCACGTCGAGTTCACGACCGACGACCATTTCATCACCGCGACAAACGGCAATGACAGCGGCGCCGTGACCTACAGCAAGACGCTGCCCGTCTTGGGGCTAGTCGCTAGTATCAGTCCCAGGGTGAATGTCTACGCGAACGTCGGCCGCGGCTTCGAGACGCCGACGTTTGCGGAGCTCGCTTACCGCTCCGTTTCGGGCACGAGCACGGGCTTCAACTTCGGGCTGCGGCCGGCGCAGACGAGCAACAGCGAAGTTGGCGTGAAGGCTGTCATCAACGACAAGACACGCGTTACAGCTGCACTGTTCCACACGAGCACGCAGGACGAGATCGTGACGCTCGTGAACCAAGGCGGCCGCTCTGTGTTCCAGAACGTAGACCACACTCTGCGACAGGGCTTCGAGCTCTCGTACGACACACACTTCACGCAAAATCTCTCTGCAGATCTGTCGTACACATCGCTCCGGGCGGAGTTCGCGAACAACTTCCTGACGTGCGGTACGTCCACTACGTGCACCGCGCCGAACCTCGCGGTGCCGAACGGCAACCGTATCCCGGGCGTACCGAAGCAGTTCGTCTTCGGCGAGATTGCGTGGAACTCTCACAAGCCGTCGGGCTTCGTGACTGCGTTCGAGATGCACAAGACGGACAAGATCTACACGACCGATTTGAACGACGAGGCGGCGCCCGCTTATACGCTGTTCAACTGGCGCGCGTCGCTCGCGCAGCAGAAGCAGGGCGGCTGGAGCTTCCGCGAGTTCGTACGTATCGAGAACGTGCTCGATCGCAAGTACGTCGGCTCGGTCATCGTGAACGCTAGCAATGGCCAGTACTACGAGCCCGCGCCGGAGCGCGCATTCGTGTTGGGATTCACGGCGCAACGCTAATCCGGGTTGCCGCCGCACGCACGTAGGGGGAGACGGACATGCGGGTGGGTCAGTGGGTCGTAACGACTTTGGCGTTCGCTTTGCCGGGCACCATGGCGTTCGCGCAGCCGGCGCCGGCTCCAGATAGCAGCGCGTACGCCGCGCTTGCGAAATTGCCGGAGATTGCCGGCCTGTGGGAGATGACGTTCGGCGGCGGGCCGCGCGCTGCGCCGCCGGAAGGTCCGAGCTTCACGCCCGCGTATGCCGCCAAGCTGAAGAGTTACCAGGAAGCGCAGGCGCGCGGTGAGATTCAGGACTCGCCGGCCGCGAACTGCGTGCCGCCTGGTATGCCGGGCGTCATGACGCAGCCGTACCCGATCGACATTCTCGTGACGCCGGGCAAGATCACGATCATCGCCGAGGCCTACGCCCAATGGCGGCAGATTTTCACGGACGGCCGCAAGCACCCGGACGACCCGGATCTGACCTACAACGGCCACTCCGTCGGCCATTGGGAAGGCGACACGCTCGTCGTCGACAGTGTCGGCTTCACAACCGATACCGCGCTCGGCGGGTTCGGTATGCGGCACAGCGACAAGATGCACATCGTCGAGCGCTTCAAGCTGGCAGCGCCCGACAAGCTCGAGATTCAAACGTCCATCACCGACCCCGACGCGCTGACGAAGCCATGGAATAGCACACGCGTCTTCGCTCGGCATCGCGAGTGGACGTTGGCCGAGTACATCTGTCAGCAGAACAACCGCAATTTCACGACCGACGACGGCAAATCCGGCATCAACCTCAAATACGAGGCGCAGAAATGAGCACTCAACACAGCAGCGCACCAGGTGGCCGCGTATGGAAGCAATGGGCTACCGCCGTCATCGGCGGCCTGGCGTTGGCGGGCGTTGCCAACGCACACCATTCATTCAGCGTGTTCGACATGACGACCGAGAAGACCCTCGAGGGCGATATCGTCGAGTTCCAGTGGACGAATCCGCACACCTGGACCTGGGTCAGTGTGAAAGGTGCTGACGGCAAGGTCACGCGCTGGGGGCTCGAAGGCATGAGCCCGAACTTCCTCGGGCGCCGCGGCTGGTCGAAGAACACGTTCAAGCCGGGCGATCACGTGAAGATGATCATTGCCCCTCTTAAGAGCGGTGAGCCGGGCGGCACGCTCATGCGAGCCACGCTGGCCAACGGCACCGAGGTGGTGAACTTCGGCCGCCCACCCGGGGGTGGCCCCGTTCTACCGCCGGAGTAGGGGTTCGGCGCGGCGCTCCATTACAATCGCGCTCACGCGCCCGTAGCTCAATTGGATAGAGCATCGGCCTTCGAAGCCGAGGGTTGGGAGTTCGAGCCTCTCCGGGCGCGCCATACCGCAACGCATCCACCGGCCGCTTGCTGCGCCAACGCGGCGGCCACTTCTTTCCAGGCCGGGCCGTCTTGAGAAGCATTGCGTCGTGATTCGAGTCGCCGACGAGCGTTGAAGCCGGAAACCACGGCGTCGATGATCAACGGTTTCATGAGCGTTTCCCCGTGTTTGCCGAACGTGTTCACAGCATAAGAGGGCAGCGAAAACGCTCATGTCGGCCGGTGTCGCTGCGCCTCGTAGGACGCGCGGATCTGGTGACACTCGACAGCCGAAGGCCTTCATCGACTACGCCCTCGAACAACGGTTTCTATGCCGATGCTAGGATTGCAGCCGTCCAAATGACACGGAGCGTGACGAGCATCATGAAACGCATTCGTTTGTCCGTGATATTGCTGGGCACTATCGTTCTCGGCGGCGGCTCTCCCGCGCTGTACGCCCAAAAGGTGAAGCCCGCGCTTCCGCTGACCATAGCGCCAGTCAAAGACAACCTGTACGTGATCACGGGCGAAGGCGGCAACGTCGCGGTCTACGTCACTTCGGAAGGTGTCGTGCTCGTCGACGATATGTTCTACCGCAACTACGACGACATGGTCGCGAAGGTCGCGACCGTCAGCGACCGGCCGATCAAGTATGTGCTGAATACGCACCAGCACGACGACCACGCGGGCGGCAACGCGAAGATGCTAGGGATCGCGAACGTGATTGCGCACGAGAACGTGCGCAAGAACCTAGAGCACATCAAGCAGCCGTATTACGAGGACACGCCGGGCACACCGATTGGCCTGCCGAACATCACGTTTTCGCGCGAACTCGCGGTGAGCATCGGCGGTAAGGAGATCCGGACGCAGTATTTCGGCCGCGGCCACACGGGCGGCGACGTCGTCGTGTATTTCCCGGATCTCAAGGTCGTCCATACCGGCGATTTGTATCTATCCTTCCCGCGCCCCGCCGACAAACCGCGCGGCGCCGGCATCTACGTCGACTACGCGCAGGGCGGCAGCTTTCTCGAGTGGACTCGCACGCTCGATGGCGTCTTGGCCCTGGATTTCGACATCGTGATTCCGGGCCACGGGCCCGTGAAGACGCGGCAGGACCTGGTGCGATTCCGCGGTGACGTCGAAGCCATGCGCGATCGCATCGCGGCGCTGATCAAATCGGGCGCCAGCAAGCAGCAGGTGCTGACGGTGTTCGAGATGGACTACGGTTGGAAGTCCACCGGTTGCCCGCCGAGCCCGCCGACGGGCGGTTGCCTGCAGTACCAGCAGATGGATTCGCTGATCGAGGAGCTGCGCGGCAAATAGCGCAGCAGCAAATAGATCGTAGCGGGGGCGAGCCCCCGCTACGAATCGAAAGCATACCTACCTAATGACCTCGTGCGTCAGGCGGCTGAGGCCGGCCAGGCGAACTCCGGACGCAGCGCTGCATGCACCGGGCGCCCATCCTTCGGCTTCGGAACACCCGTGGCCGGATCGTAGAACGCGTGGTACGTGGCCGGCAGCTTCGCCGCGTCGTAACCCATGAGGTTCGGCACGATCACGCGAATCCGCTTCATCTTGTCGTCGAGCATGATCGGCTTGCCGCACTTTGCGCAGGTGCAGAGCTCGAGCGGACCACTGGGGTTCTTCGCGTTGAACGGCTGACGCTTGAGGCCGGCCATGTTGTCGACTTTCAGGTCGCCATAGTTGAAGAACACCACGTGAGTCGTTGCTTGCCCGGTGACTCCCTTGCAGACGGAGCAGTGGCAAGTGTGATTGTCGATCGGCTCGCGATCCGAGTGAGTGTGGACGTGCTCGCAACCGCCTGCGTACTTGTGTGCCATGGTTGGTACCTATCGTTGTTGGAGGCGTTTCCGCCGGTCAGGGTCGGCCAATCATGCGTTGCTCGCGCGCGGTTGTATAGATCGTCAAAAACCGCTGTGACCTTTTGGTTCCTCCCCAATGAAACTCAACGGACCGCGCGACCGGAGGCCTGCCCTCGCTGTTCGGCTGTGATACTCCGCTTCGAGGTCCGTATATTTCCCCGATGGCAATCGAGGGCGAAATGTCGAAGCGGCTTCCCTGGGCGCAGCCTGCGGCGGAGATCGATTGGGATGCCGCGTACGCCGAGCTGCTGCCGCGCGTCTACAACTACTTCCGCTACCGGCTCGGCAACGACGCCGTGGCTGAGGATCTGACGTCGCGCACGTTCGAGAAGGCATGGACGCAACGCGCGCGCTATCGGCGCGACCTTGCGGGTCGGTCGACCTGGCTGTTCAGCATTGCGCGCAACGTTGCCGTCGACCATCTGCGCGCTCAGCGGCGGCATCTGCCGCTCGAGGCGGCGGAGCACGTGGCCGCGCCCGGCACACCGCAGGACCACGTCGCGCATGCGTCGGATCTCGAGCGTCTCGCCGCGTTGCTACAACGCTTGCCCGCGCGCGAGCAGGAGCTCGTGGCGTTGAAGTACGGCGCGGAAGCTACGAATCGAACGATCGCGGCGCTCACGGGTTTGAGTGAATCGAACGTCGGCACGATTCTGCACCGAGTCGTGCTCGAGCTGCGCGTTGCGTGGTGACGAACTAACTGGAGGCGACATGGACGACCAATTTCTTCACGATTTGCGACGAGCGCCGTCGCGGGAATTCGCGGCTCGACTGAGCGCCAACCTGCGCGCGCAGGGAACGCTATCCCGCGCACGCGGCCCTTCGCCGGCGGCACAGTGGTTCGCGGCGGCCGCGGCCATCGCGGCCGTGAGCTTCGCGTTTACGTTCCCCGCTGTGCGCGCCGGCGCTGCGGCGTTTCTCGACGTGTTCCGCGTCGTGAACTTCGCCGGTGTGCGGTTCGATCCGCAGCGTCTCGCGGGGCTCAAGGCCGGCGGCGTCGATTTCCCGTCGCTGCTAGGCGACGTCGAGCCGCCGATGGCGTCTGTGCCGCCCGTGTCGTACGCGGACCCCGCGGAAGCGGGCAAGGCCGCCGGCATCGAGGTGCGGCAACCGGCGTGGCTGCCGCCCGGTTGGACGGCGACCGAGACCGTCGTGACGGCCGAGCATTCCGCGCGCGTGACGGCCAACACGGCGAAGCTTCAAACCGTGCTCGACGCGCTGGCGCTCGATGACGTGCGTCTGCCCGAGGGACTCGACGGCCAGGTGGCGACCGTGCATCTGCCGGCGGTCGTGCTGATGACGTATCGCGACGGCCTCCGCGCGCTGCGCCTGTTCGAGGCGCGTAGCGCCGAGATCTCGTTCCCGGCCGGCTTCGACGTGCCGGCACTCGCGCAGGCGGGCTTAAGGATTCTCGGTCTCGATCGTGACGAAGCCTACCGGATGGCCTACGCCATCGACTGGCGCAACACGCTTCTCGTGCCAGTGCCGGTGGATGCGGCGTCGTTCCGGCAAGTCAACGTGGCCGGCGCCGATGGGCTTCTGATCGAACGCGCGCGCAGCGGTTGCCTGTTGCTGTGGTCGACGAATGGCCAGATGTACGCGCTCGAGGCACCCTTGGGGGCTGCGGCGATGCTCGAGATAGCGCAATCTCTGCAGTAGATGCTCGAGGCCGCGATCGACACGGTAGGTCTGCGCAAGGAGTTTGCGCGCAACGTTGCCGTGGCCGATCTGTCGTTGCGCGTCGGGCGCGGTGAGGTGTTCGGTTTTCTGGGGCCGAATGGCGCCGGGAAGACGACGTCGCTGAAGCTCATGCTCGGCCTCGTGGAGCCGACGGCGGGCGGCGGCACGGTGCTCGGCGCCCCGCTCGGCGAACGCGACATCCGCGCGCGGATTGGCTTCCTGCCCGAGCACTTCCGCTTCCATGACTGCCTGACGGCCGCCGAACTGCTTGATCTGCACGGCCGGCTGCTCGGGGTGCGAGCGCCCGCGCTCAAGCTCCGACGCAACGCCTTGCTCGCGCGCGTGGGCCTCGAAGAAGCGGCGGACCGGACGCTAAAGACATACAGCAAGGGCATGCTGCAGCGCGTCGGCCTCGCGCAAGCGCTGCTGGGCAACCCCGATCTCGTCTTTCTCGACGAGCCGACATCCGGGCTCGATCCGCTGGGGCGCGTTCTCGTGCGCGAGATCATCGAAGAGCTGCGCGCGGGTGGAGCCACGGTGTTTCTGAACTCGCACTTGCTCGGGGAGGTAGAGGCCACCTGCGATCGAGTTGCGTTCGTCAAGCATGGTCGCGTCGTCCACGAGCTCCTGCTCGCGGAGATGCAGAGCGGGCTCGACGTGGAAATCCGAGTCGCCGATGCCGATACGGCCTTGTTGAACGGCTTAAGCGAGTTTGGCAGCGATGCGAGACTCGACGGCGGTCTCGTCCGGTTGCGCGTGGCGCACGAGCGCAGCCTGCCGGCGATCGCGCGGTGGCTCGCGAGCCGTGGCACGGACCTCTACGAGCTGAAATGTCGCAAGAAGACGCTCGAGGAGTGGTTCATCGAAGTCATGGGTGAAGACCAGGGGCCGGGGTGAGCCCATGCGCGGCACGTTGACGATCGCAAGGCTCACATGGCTCGAGGCGCGACGGCGCAAGATCGCGCTGGCGGCAGTCGTCTGCGGGCTCGTGTTCCTGGCGGTCTTCGCCACCGCGGCGTTCTTCGCTCATCGCAGTGTCGCGCAGGGCGTAGTCGACCTCGTGGGGCAGCGGATCATGTTCCAGATGCTGCTTCAGGTCGGCCTGTATGTCGTGAATTTCTTGGTGGTCGCGTGCGCTGTCCTGCTCTCGGTCGACACGCTGTCCGGCGAAATATCGTCGGGCGTCATTCAGACGCTGGCCTCGAAGCCGATTGATCGCGCCGCGATCGTGCTCGGCAAGTGTTTCACGCATTGGCTGATGACGGGCGCGTATCTCATGCTAATGGCGCTCGGCGTGATGCTCAGCGTCTGGGCGGCGGCGGGAATATTCCCGCCGCACGTACCCATCGCGTTGCTGTTCATGTGGCTCGGTGCCACGGTCATGCTCGCGGTGACGATGTTGGGTGGCACACGGCTCACGACGATTGCGAACGGCATTGTCGCTTTCGCGCTTTACGGCATCGCCTTCATCGGCGGCTGGGTCGAGCATATCGCGACCGTGCTGCGCAATGACGCCGTGCGTCATGTCGGCACGACGATCAGTCTCGTGTCTCCGGCTGATGCCATGTACCGGCGAGCCGTACACGAGCTGCAGCCGTCCGGGGCGCTCGACGTTCAGCTGACGCCATTTACGCCATTGTCCGTGCCGAGCGGCGCGATGATCGTGTGGACGCTCGCGTTCGTGCTCGTGACGTTGCTGCTTGCGATCCGAACGTTCCGACACCGAGCGCTCTGACCGGTTCGGCGATCGAATCCGCCCCATCGTGGTGCAAAACTGCGGTCGTCGCCGCGCGCGCTCAGGTTTCGTGACTGCGTGCCGAGATAAGTATCGTTCCGGTCTGATATTCGTACATCCATGAGCCCCTCTCACGCTTCCACCGCGGCCGCCGCCATGCCGCAGTCCATGGCGTCCGCCGCGCCCGCGCCTTCGTCGCCCGCCGGCACGGCCGACAGCGAGCGTGTGCTCGCAACGTTGCTCGGCAACCTCGAGGGCATGGTGTACCGGTGTCGCGACGATGCGAACTGGACCATGGAATTCGTCAGCGATGGCTGTCAGCGGGTGACGGGTTACGCACCGGCGGAGCTTCTGCTGAATGGCCGCGTCTCCTACGAGGAAATCACGCATCCCGAAGACCGCGCGCGCGTCCGAACGTCGATCCACACGGCGATTGCCGAACGGCGGCGCTTCGACATCGAATACCGTATCCATCACGCAGATGGCAGGGTGCGCTGGGTGTGGGAGCGCGGCATCGCCGTGCGCGACGCATCGGACCGCGTCGTGGCGCTCGAGGGCATCGTCGAGGACGTGACGGCGCGCGCTGAGAGCGAGCTCGCATTGCGCGAGGCCGAACGCCGCTATCACGGCCTGTTCGACAACGCGATCGAAGGCATCTTCCGCACGACCGTCGAAGGCCGCTATCTCGATGCCAACCCGGCGCTCGCGCGAATCTACGGCTTCGCCACCCCTGCCGAGCTGATCGAGACGTGGCACGACATCCGCGCCCAGCTGTACGTCGATCCGAAGCGGCGCGAAGAATTCATGCGGATCGTGAAGGCACGCGGCTCGATCAGCGGCTTCGAATCGCAGGTGTACCGCAAGAACGGCGACATCATCTGGATCTCCGAGAACGCGCGAGCCGTGCTCGGCGACTCCGGGCACGTGCTGTACTACGAAGGCACGGTCGAGGACATCACGGAGCGCCACCTGTATCAGGCGCGCATCGAGCAGCAGGCCAACTACGATACGTTGACCGGCCTCGCGAACCGTTCGCTGCTGAACGACCGACTGGAGCAGGGAATCCTCACCGCCGCGAGCTACGGCGCGAGGCTGGCCGTCGTGTTCATTGATCTCGATCGCTTCAAGTACATCAACGACAGTCTCGGCCACGATGTCGGCGATCGCCTGTTGCAGGGCATGGCCGAGCGATTCAAATCCTGCATACGCGAGTTCGACACTGTTGCGAGACTCGGCGGCGACGAGTTCGTGCTGCTGCTGAACGGGCAATCGGGGCCGGACTCGGTGGCCACGATGCTCGAGCGCGTGCTCGAATCTGTTGCCCAGCCGTGGCGGCACGGCGCGCGCGATTTCGAGCTTACGTGCAGCGTCGGCGTGGCGCTGTATCCCGACGACGGCAGCGACGCCGCGGCGCTGCTGAAGCATGCCGACTCGGCGATGTATCGGGCGAAGGAGCAGGGGCGCAACAACTTCCAGTTCTTCACGGACGACTTGAACCTGCTCATGAAGGAGCGGTTCGAGCTCGAGAACAACCTGCGTCGCGCTCTCGAACGCGGTGAGTTCGAGCTGCACTATCAGCCGCGTGTGGACCTTGCGACGAATCTTGTCGTCGCGTGCGAGGCGTTGATTCGGTGGCGGCTCAGCGGCGGCGAGTCGGTCTCGCCCGCGCGGTTCATCCCCGTGGCCGAGGAAACCGGTTTGATCGGGCCGATCGGCGAATGGGTGCTGCGCACGGCGTGCGCGCAGAACAAACGTTGGCAGGAAGCGGGGCTACCGCCGTGTGTCGTATCGGTGAACGTGTCGCCGCGACAGTTCCATCGTGATGACTTCATCGACACGCTGAAAGACGTATTGCGTGACACCGGGCTCAACCCGGCTTATCTCGAGCTCGAGCTGACCGAGAACATGGTCATGCACGACGGCGAGCAGATGGTCGAGACGTTGCAGGCCATCAAACGGCTCGGCGTGCACATCGCCGTCGATGACTTCGGCACTGGCTACTCGAGCTTGAGCTATCTCAAGCGCTTTCCGGTGGATCGGCTGAAGATCGACGCCTCGTTCGTGCGCGACATCGCGGCCGACACCGACGACGCCGCCATCGTGCGCACGATCATCGCGCTCGGTCACAACCTGGGGCTGAAGGTGCTCGCGGAAGGTGTCGAGACCGAGGCGCAGCTCGCGTTCCTGAAAGCGAACGACTGCGACGAGATGCAGGGCTATCATTTCTCGAAGCCCGTCTCGGCGTGGCGCATGCGTAAGCTGCTCGTGCGCTAGCGCATAGTGAATTCATCGACTCGTTGCCGTCCTGAGCGGCGAGCGCCACTTTGCGGGGTCGTGAAGGCCGAGCGCGAACACCATGCCGGCCGTGACGAGCACGACGCCCACGAGTTGCAGGCGCGTCGGAATCTCGTGCAGTAACGGGATCGCGAATAGCAAAGCGAAGCTCGGGGTGAGCGCGGCGAATACCGCTCCGCGCGCGGCGCCCAGGATCGCAACTGCGCGCGTGTAGAACAGCAGTGCGACGACAGCCGACACCAAGCCCTGGAACACGCCCTGGATCACGAGGTCGCGCCATGGTGCGGCTGCCAGCCTGGCGCCGGCGTACCAGAAGTACGGCGGCAGATACGCGACGAGCGAGAACACCGCAACCACAGCTGTAGTCGGCAAGGGGTCGACCCGCCACGCGCGCGACGCGACCGTATACGATGCCCAGAACACGCCGCCGAGCAGAAACATCGCGTCGCCGAGCCAGGTGCGCTCGCCGTGATTCGCGAGGCCGTCCCACCCGAGCGTGATGAGGCCCGCGGAGATCGTCAGCACGCCGAGCACGCGGCCGCCGTTCAACGGATCCTTCAGGATCAGCCAGCTGCCGACGGTCGAGCACAGCAGCATGCAGCTTGGTGTCATCACGCCCATGTGGCCAGCCGGCGCGAATGCGAGCCCGCCCGCCGTGAGGAGCACGTACGGCGCTCCGGCGCCGCACGCAAGCAGCAGCGCCGGGCCGAAGCGCAATCCGTTCAATCCGCGACGCAAGAACAGTGGCAGGAGCACGAGGCCGGCTATGCCAAAACGCAACGCTGTGACGTCCCATGCGTCGAGCGCGGCGCTGGACATCGTAAGTTTCGTGATCGCCGGAAAGCCGGCCCAGATCAGCGCCGCGAGCGCGCCGTACGCCGCGCCCGCAAATTCGGGCCCTGGTGAGGAATCCGTGCGACTAATGGGGCAGCCCTTGGTACACGCGCTTCTCGAATCCCTGCAACGTCGAGATCGCGGACGCGTCGTAGAACGGCAGGTACTGCATCATCAGAACGGCGCATACGCCACGCTTCGGATCGATCCAGAACTCCGTGTTGAAGATGCCGGCCCAGCTCAAGCTGCCCGGCGAGCGTGCGAACGGGTCGCTGTGCGCCCCCGTGACCTGAAAGCCGAGGCCGAATGAGTCGCGGCCCGCGCCGAGCGGGAATGGCTCGCTCACGGCCGGGTTCGCAGTGGGTTGTAGCTCGACGAGTACGCGGCTGTGGTTCTGACCCATGAGCTTCACGCTGGCTTCGCTCAAGAGGCGCTTGCCGTCGGGTGCGCGGCCGTTGTTCAGGAACATCTGCATGAACTTCACGTAGTCCGCGGCCGTGGAGTGCAGGCCGCCGTCGCCGTAAACCGGCGCAGCGATCTTTGCGGGGTTCGGATCCTCGACAAGCCCTTGCGGCGTGGTGCGATGGGTCGTAGCTACGCGGCCGTTTCTCGGCGCGGGCACTTCGTAAAACGTATCGCTCATGTCGAGCGGCACGAAGATGCGCTCGTGCACGAATTCATCGAGCGGCTGGCCCGACACCTCTTCGACGAGCTTGCCGAGCACGCGCGTGCTCTCGCCATACGTCCACTTGGCGCCGGGATCGTGCAGCAGCGGCAGGCCGGTGGCAGTTGCCGTCGGATCGCCGCCGATCAACGCCGCGAGCACGGAGCTCGAGAACGCGTAGCCGAGCCCGGACGTGTGCGTGAGCAGATGCCGGATCGTGATCGGATTCGTTGCCGGCCGGCTCGTATAACTCTTGTCGGCCGGGTTGAAGTTCTCGATGACCTGCTCCGACTCGAACGCCGGCAGGTACTGGGAAATCGGATCGTCGAGGCTGATGTCGCCTTGTTGCACGAGCATCATGATGGCCACCGACGTGACCGGCTTCGTCATCGACGCGATGCGGAAGATCGTATCGGGCTTCATCGCGATGCCGGCGGCGGTGTCCTGTTTGCCGAACGCGCCCGTGTACAGCACGCCGTCGGCATCCGCGACCATCGCGACGACGCCGGGGATCTGCGTCTGCGCCACCACGCCCGCGAGATAGCGGTCTATCTCGGCGCTGTCGCGCAGGCGGTTTTGAGCTTGGGCCTGGAACGGTGCCAGCGCGGCAAAAGCGAGCACCAACACTAGGCGTAGCACGTTTGGATCCTTGGGTAGAAAAGCGTCGCACCGATGGGCGGGGGGGGCACGGCGAATCGCTCGCAACACTAGCGACTGAGGGGCGGCCGTGCAAGAGAGTGCGCCGTTAGCGCGCGGTGAAATTTGGCAGCTCGGTGGCCGTGAGGAACCGCTGCCACTCAGGTGTGAGCTTGCGGCGGGCCTGCGCGGCCTGGCGATGCTGAGCCAGGCGCCAGCTGGCAAGCGCCTGCGGCGGCGCGGCGCCTGCCTCGTGACGTTTCCGGGATTCACGCGCGTACGCCAACATCTTGCTCCGCGCCGTGCGCGCGTCCTGGTACGCGCCGAGCACGTCCTGCAGCGCCTTGGTGGCTTTGGCGGCAGCCGAGAGCGCAGGGTACGGCTCGATGAAAAACTCGAGCGCGTAGCGCAACCGCTTCGCCCGAATTCGAAGTCGGTGGAGGTCGTCCGGACTTGCGTCGCCACCGAGCTCGCGCCCGAGCTTCACCACGTGCTTGCGAGCGCGCCTCAGATACCGAGCAGCGCCCGCGCGGACCGTGAACGATTGCCATCGACGCAGTGCGGCGGGGCTCGGTGCGTCCTCGAGCAGCGCCGCGAAGTCCAACATGAGCGTGGCGTAGCGCTGGCCGGAGAACACATCTGTCAGCGTATCGCGGGCTGCCAGCCGCTCGCGCCGCAGCGCAAGCTCGTAGCCGCCGAGTTCCTGGGCTGCCGTTGTGCCCGCGGACGTGAGATGCTCGCGTAGTGCTTCGGTGTGCACGTCGAGATCGCGTACCCCGCCAAGCGCGTCTGCCAACCAGCGCAGCTCTTTGCCGAGGTGCTCAGCCGCGCGCTGCGGCAACAACGCGCCGAACAGTCGAAGTGCGACGCGCAGGCGGCGCGTAGCGATGCGGCCTTGGTGGACGTCCTCGGACGTCGAAGGCGTGCCGCGTTCCGGTTGCCGCTCGAGCAGCGCTCGATGCTCACGTCGCAGGCAGCGATAAGCGAGTGCGATTATCGGCGAGTCTGGTGTCAGCGGCTGCTCGGCCGGACGCGGCGCGCGCACGCTGCCGGCGACCCGAGTCGTGTCTAAACGTGGAAGGCGCGAAAACGCGGTGTTCATTACGGTAAGTGGGCTTGCCACGAGCGGGGGCCGATGTGACATTTAGAAGCGCCCCTGGCGGGGTGTCAACCGGCCTCTGGCCCTCTTTGGGGGCAGTGGGCCGCGGCTGCTGATCCGGTGTCGTAACTCTCATGGCTAGCTCATGGAAATCATTGCGGTCTATAACATAAAGGGCGGAGTCGGTAAGACGACCACCGCTGTCAATCTCGCCTATCGTTCCGCGGTTGATGGCTGGCCGACGCTGATCTGGGATCTCGATCCGCAGGCGGCTACGACCTACATCCTGCGGCGCGACGCGCACGTCGATGGGGGCTCGAAGGAGCTGATCGGCGGCGATTCCGATACGGCCGAGCTTGCCGTCACCACGGATCACGCGAACCTGGACCTGCTGCCGGCGGATCTCTCGTATCGGCGCATGGACGTGCATCTGAACAAGCGCAAGAACCCGGCGACGCGTTTGCTGAAGCTCATGCGGCCCCTGCAAGAGCGTTACGCGTCGGTCATTCTCGATTGCCCGCCCGGAATGTCGCTCGTGTCCGAGAACGTCATGCACGCGGCGAACGCGCTCGTCGTGCCGCTGCTGCCGTCGCCGTTGTCGGTGCGTATGCTCGACCAGTTGTTCGAGTTCGTCACGCACAAGGGGTGGCTCGATTTGAAAGTGCTGCCGTTCTTCTCGATGGTCGATCGTCGCAAGGGTTTGCACGTCGAGACGATCGCATCGCTGCGCGAACGGTATCCCGCGATTCTCGCGACGGAAGTGCCTTACGGCAGCGCGTTCGAGCGCCTTACGTTGCGACGTGCGCCGATCGAGTCGTACGCGCCAGCGAGTGCGGCGGCGGAGGTTTATCGTCAGTTGTGGCGCGAGATCGACTCGCGTCTACAAGTGGCGCAAATGGCACCGCCCGTTGCCGAGCCGGAAAAGGTGCCGGACGTGGCGGAGACTGCGGAGCCGGTTCCGGTGTCGCCGACGCTCTAGCGGCGCGGTACAAGCGGCTTGCCGCTGACGTCGAGCAGGACTTCGGTTTCGTCGAAGTCACCTTGCGTCAGCGTCGCGGCCCCGCCGGCGAGTATCGAGTCGACGAGCGCGGGATCGATCTCTTGCGTTGTGTCGAAGTCGAGCTCGGACGCCTTCGGCGAAGGCGGGAGTTTGCGTTGCGGGATCATGCGGTGTGTTCCTCGCTCCGATGTGTAGAGCGGCTCACGATCGACACTACGCGTGCCAGCGCTCCCGCGACGTTAAGCCCGTCACGGACCCGGGCTCCGTAGCGACACCGATTACATAACGCTGACAGGGCTACTCAAGCGGCCTTTTCCGCTCTGCGGCGGAACAGGGGCGAGATCAGGCGGCGCCACGCGAGTGCGAGGCCCGTCCACACCATGACCACGCTGGTGGCGGATACGATCGCTGCGATTGTTTGGCCCACGATGCCGAGCGCTTCGCCCGTGTGCAGGAAGCGAATGTAACTGCGCAACCGTTGGCCCGGCGTCTGGCTCGAGAACGGCGCCCAGGACTGCACGTCGCCGGTTGCGGTGTCGAGCGTGAGCGTGTGCCGGCGTTGCGGCTGGCCGCCATTGCCTTGATCGATCGTGAAGCGCGCCGCGTTCGCTGCGGGGAGCGCGAGCGTTAGCGTTCGCCAATCGCCGTACGCCTCGGCGCGCGCGAACAGTTGGTCGTAGGTGAGCGGCTGCGGCGTGCTGCCGTTAGGGGTCTCTGCTTCCGCGCTGCGCGCTGCCGCGCGCGCAGGTCCGCTGCCGGGAGGCCCGCCTGCGCCGCGCACCGGGGGTGGCTCGCCAACGCTGCGATACACGAGCGCATTGGCCCACGGGAACGAGAACACGACGGCCGTCGCCACGACGACCGCTAGCGGCAGTGCCGACCAGATGCCGAATACGTGATGCCAATTGAAATCGCGGGCTTTGCTCGTCACGTTCTGTGCGTTGAACATCAACCGAGCTCTGAACATGGCCCACTTCCACACGCGTGGCAGCCACAAATACAGGCCACTCAAGACGAGCACGAGGAACACGAGGTTGCTTGCGCCGGTGATCTGCCGCGCGGTCGCACGGGTGTCGCCGGCGGTGTTGAACCAGCGGTGCCAGCCCTCGACCGCGTCGAAGAACTCGCGCAGGCCTTCGGGCCCCGGTTCGCGAACCGTGGCCGTATAGGGATCGACGAGCAGCGCACCCGAGCGGCCGGCCGCGAACGTGACGGGCGAGCCCGGTTCGTTGCGCAGCGTAATGGCCGTGGGCTCAAACCCGGGACGCTCGCGTTGCGCGGCCGCCAGCAGCGCAGCCAGAGGCTGACGCGCCGTGCCCGGAACGGCTGCGGCGTCATGCGCACTGTCGGCCCAGGCCATGATCTGCCGCTCGTACGCCAGCAGCACACCGGTCACGGACATCATCAGCACGACGAGACCGGCCGTGACGCCGCAAGTCAGGTGCAACCAGAACAGGACCTTTCGAAACATGGCCGTTGCGCGCACCGGAGATGGGCGGTCAGCCTAGCCGAAAGTTTCGAAATGAAAAGGGCCGAACCGTCGCCGGCTCGGCCCGTAGTGAAACCGAATACTTCGAAGGTTATTGCGGGCGCGAGCCCGGCGGCCCGCACTTGTGCACGGTTTGCGTCGTCGTGCGCTTCTCGGCGTTGTTCTCTTGGACCTTTTGCTGAATCTTCTTGCCCACCAGTGCGCCGCCCAAAGCCACGACGGCCGTCGTCAGATGGTTATGGCCGATGTCATTGCCGACGGCCGCACCCACCGCGGCGCCGAGACCGGTGCCGCCGAGTTGATGCTTGTCTTTCGGATCGGCTTCGACCGTCACTTGCTCGTCCCAGCACTCCTCGACAGGCGCAGCCGCGACCTGGATCGGAGCTGCGGCCGGAGCCGGCCTCGGCGCGGACACCGACTTCGTCGGCTTCGGCGCGGTGGCCGTGTGGGCAGGAGCGACCGCCGGCGGAGCGGCAACGGCTTCTTCCTGCGTGACCGGTTGTTCCTGCGTGTCGACGGCGGCGGTGCCTTGCTCATCCACTCGCGGTTGGCCCAGGAACTGGTAGCCGAGCACGCCGCCGGCGGTGGCAACGCCGATGCCTGCGACCAGGCCGAGCAACATTTGTTTGTTCATACGATTCTCCTCGAAGTCGTGCAGGCACTCTGCCTGTCCGGTACTGAACGGTCTGTGAATGAGGTCACGCCGTTCGGCGCCTCAGGGGAATTCTACCTAACGTGCTGCAGCTACCGCGTGTCTCCGGGCGGCGACAGCGGCGGTAACCCGTGTGCGGCGCGGGCTCGGTCGCAGCGCTCGTTGTGCACACCGTCGACCCACGAAGCCTGAAACTCGCGGCACGGCGACGGTCGTAGCGCATGAATCACGCATCGGACGTTCTTGCCGATCTCGCCGTGTAACGCGACGCACCGCGGCGGCTGTTTCTCCGTGCCGCTCATGACTGCGTGATGCGGCGTGAGCTTGGTCGTTAGATGCGACGGCGTGATGCCGCCCGCGGCAGCGTCGGCCTCGCTCCAGTAGAACGACGCACGGAAATGAGCGCAACACGCGCCGCAGCTGATGCACGGGTTCCACATGGGGCGGCGATCAGCTTCGCGGCGACAGCGCCGCAAGCGGCACTTCGCGCGCGAGCTCGCGGTAGCGGCAGAACGCGTTCGCGAGCCGCATTTGCTGCGGCGTTCGGCAATCGGGCTCGAACAGCCGCGGATTGCCAACCAGGATGCACAACGCCTTCGCGCGCGATGTGGCGACATTCAGCCGGTTGCCGCTGTACAGAAAATCCATGCCGCGCGGCGCGTCGTCCGGTGTCGAGGTCGTGAGCGAAACAATCACGACCGGCGCCTGCTGGCCCTGGAATTTATCGACCGTGCCGACGCGCACGCCGGGCAAGCGTTCGGCGAGCGCCGTGACCTGCGCGTTGTACGGCGCCACGATCATGAGATCGTCGCGTGCGAGCGGTTGGGTTTCGTCTTTGGCCGTTCGCCACGTCACGCCATTGGCGGTCAGCGCGGCGACGAGCTGCTCGATTGCCTCGACTTCCTCGAGCGCGCGCGCCTGCCTGCTGTCGTGGGTCACGGGCACGTAGACCAAGCCGTCGGTGCCGAGCGCCGCCGCCGCCGAGCCCGCGGGCGCGAGCACGGCCTGTCGCTCGAGTCCTGGGTACGAGTGCAGGCGATTCTCGTAGAACACTTCGGCTGTGAACGCGCAGATCGATGGATGCAGGCGGCGCGTCTGCTGCAAGAACAAGCCGCGCTCGGTCGCGATGGTTTTTGCGCCGCCGAGCAAATGCTGGAGCGCCGACGCTTCCGTGCCCGGCGGGTGGCTGGCCTGCTGTGGCTGCTCGAGTTGCTGCGGGTCTCCGAGCAACACCAGGCTCTTCGCGCCGGCCGACACCGCGAGCACGTCGGCGAGAGACATCTGGCCCGCCTCGTCGATGAACAGCACGTCGACGCTCGCGCGGAACTCCGGGCGCGCCCAGAGCCACGCCGTGCCGCCGAGCAGCTGATAGGCGCCGTTGTGCAGCGCCATGGCCGCCTTGTCGTTCTTGTCCGTCGTGTGCAGCGCAGCCGGCGAGCCGTCCTTAGGATCGCCTTTGTGCAGGCACTGGAAGTCGGCGACGGCCTGCTCCGACGCGCGCTCGCACACGGCGCGAAGAACGTTGCGAATGGTTTCGTGGCCGACAGCCGTGACGCCCACCTTCTTACCCGCCTTGATGAGCTCGAGGATCATGTGCGAGCCGGTGAAGGTCTTGCCCGTTCCTGGCGGGCCCTGGATCGGCAGCACGCCGTAGTCGAGCTCGAACGCGAGGCGGATCGCTTCGCGAACTTCGTCGTCGATGTGCTCCGCGCGCGGCGTTGAGTCCACCGCGCGCTGACGGTCGCGCGCGCTGCGCGCGGCTCCGAACGAGATGACGTTTTGCACCGTCGGCGCACGGTCGGCCGTGTGGCCGACAGCGCGCGCGCCGTGCACCAGCCGCGGCGCGCGCTTCAAGATCAGGTCACGCGCGGCGCGATGCGCGCCGGCCGAGTCGATTCCGTGCTCGACTACGTAGCGGCCGATCTCGAGCAGAACCGCGGGCTTCGGCTCGGGACGTACGATGCGCCGCACGAATACGTGTGTCGGGCGCAGCGCAGCGGACCTGCCTGTGTGCTTGATATCGACCGTATGTGCGCCGAGATCGAGCGCCTCGATCGAGCCAAGCGAGTCGCCTTCCGGCGGCATGCAGACTTCGTCGCCGCGGCGCACGTCGTGGTCCTGCGGCGGGAAAGCATAGCGATTGATGGGGCTGCGCGGCGTGCCGCCGATCGTGTCGACGAAGGCAAGGCCCGCGAGCGCCGAGCGCTCGTCCTCGTAGTCGTCCACCGGCAGATCCTTCAGTCGGAAATATTCCCACCACGCGGCTTTGTCTTCGCGCCGGTGCCACTCCAGCAGGTGCGCGAGCAACCAGCGCGCTTGCTGCTCTTCGCTGCGCGCATCGGGATCGACGGGCACGCCTTCGAGCAGCTGCGCCATCACGCGCTGAGTTTCCTCGGCCGTTGCGGCGATCTGCTCGTTCGCGTCGCCGGACTTCGACGCGAGGCGCGGCAAATCGACACCGTGCTCACGCTCAGCCTCGGCGCGCAGCTGCTCGAGCCAGTCGCGCAGCCCGCGCGCCGACACGCAGTCTTCACGGTTGTAGCGCTCGACCGCAGCCGTGTGGAGCACGAGCTCGGGAGTCGCGAGATCCTCGCGCCGCTCGATGGCCCACTCGAGAGCGCGCCGGCTCGCCGTTGCTTGCCGCAGATCCTGCTCGCGATTCATGCCGAAGAAGGGTTCGAGTTCCTTGATCGAGTAGCTCTCGACGCTGGCCTTCAGCGAATGCCTTACGACCGAATAGAGATCGACGAACAGCTCCGCGCGCAAAATCTTGTCGAGCTCCACTTCGCGTGTCGCATAGCGGCCCGACAAGCGCTTGAACGCGGCCGGCTCGTATGGCGCGAAGTGATAGACGTGCATGTCCGGGTGCTGCTCGAGGCTTTCGACGATGCGGTCGACGACCTGCTCGAACGAGCGCTTCTCCTGTTCCGGATTCGTCGCCCAGAGCGGCGCATAGGCGCCGGCGTCGTCGACGACGCCGAACAGATATTCACGGCCGCCGTCGGCCGAGAGCCGGTCGCCTTCGAGATCGAGGAACAGGTCGTGCGGCGAGGGTAAGGGTAGCAGCGTGAACCCGTGCTCTGGGCCTAGGGGGAGAATTTCGTGTTGACGCGCGTTCAGCTTGCGCGCCTTCAACTGGATTGCGGCCTGATCGCGAACGCGTGTGAGCGCTTCGCGCGANNGCGATGAATGCCGGCCACGAAGCACAGATGATCGTCGGTGCGCCGGCGCGCGTTGCATTGCGGCCACCATGCGCACACGTCGCAGTGTTGAGCGGGCTCGGGGTACGTCGGCGGCGCGACCTCGAGCGCGGCTTCGAGCCGACGCTTCACGAGCCTGAAGTACGCCGCGTAGTCCGCGAGCCGGTATGGCTCCGGCTGAAAGCTGTGGTGCGGCGCCACGACCGACGCGCGTTCCGGCGTTGCTCCCTGTAGCTCCGCGAGCAACTCGGAGTACACGCACAGTTGCAGCACTGTGCCGGCGCGTGTCTCGGTGGCAAGTTTCGCGTCGACGACTTCGTAGGACCATGCACCGAGCTTGCTCGGCGTTTCGGTCTTCAGCAGAAAGTCTGCGCGACCGTGCCAGCGCCCACCTGCGAGCGGCGCCTGGTAGAGCACGTCGGCGCCAGCGCGCATCGCCGCCAGCGTCCCCGCTGCGCCGCCCGCATCGCCTTCACCCGCGATCTCGACGATCGTGCCGCCGCGGCTGCGAAGCTCGGCGAGATACGCGCGCTCGTGCTCNNCCGCGCTCCTCGAGCAGCACGGTAACCGGGTCGTCGCGGCGCGGCGGTCTACGAGCGCCGCCTTGCGCAACGGCCAGATTCAGGTTGCTCAAGTGCACGCAGCTCAGGTGATTCGCGAGGTCGGTGGCTGACAGCCGCAGCAGCTCGTCGACAATATGCATGCCCCGATCATAAGGGGGACCCACGCTGTGGGATACTCGATCTCGGGGTCGAAGGGCGAGGAAACATGTCCATCAACGCATTGCGTGCGCTTCAGGAGCGCCTCGCCGCGTTCGCGGCCGAGCGCGATTGGGATCAGTTCCATTCACCGAAGAATCTCGTCATGGCGCTCAGCGTCGAGGCCAGCGAGCTTGTCGAAGAATTTCAGTGGCTCACGGAGCAGCAGAGTCAGTCGCTCGACGCCGAACGCCGCGAGCGCGTAAGGCTCGAGCTCGCGGACGTGTTCATCTACCTGCTGCGGATCAGCGACCGGCTCGGGATCGATCTATGCGCTGCGGCCGAAGCCAAGATCGTGCTGAACGAGCGCAAATATCCCGTCGACCGCGTGCGCGGAGACTCACGCAAGTACACGCAATACGACTGAGCTACTGCTTCTTCAGCACGCGTTCGAGCTCGCCGCGCTGCGCGAGCTCGTTGTAGAACGGCCGCGCGTCGCACGGCTCGCTCTCGATCAGGCCCACGGCCGCGTCGCCGCGCTGCGAGCCGCGCGTGCGCACGAGCGGTGCCGTATATAGCTTGTCGTACACGGTCAGCGTGCGTTCCATCGTCAGCCCGTCGGCGGCTGGCGTCCAACGCTCGACGATACGCGTATCGTTGCCGCCGCTCATCGGGTAGCCCGAGCCGTCGAGCCAGCCGGGCAGCAGCATTGTGGTCTCGATGACCAGCGTCTTGCCTTCCCACTTACCGGTCGACCAGCCCATCGACGTCAGCGGCTGCTCCTTCGTCGGCTTGCGGCCATCCATCCAGACGCGCCGCGGCGTGTTGTCCTGCATGAACACCATCAGGTAGTGCGTGCCGGAATCGAGAATCTGCATCGGATACGGCGAGCCGAAGATGCGCGGCAGACCAGGCGGCAGGCAACGCAGCACGGGATCGTCGCCGTACTTCGCGATGTGTGCGGCGTAGGTGGCCTTCGCTTGCGGCGACATCGGCATCGGCTTCGGCTCGAAGTCGTCGACCGTCACGTGGAATTTGTAGCGGTTGTCCCAGTAGCCGCTGAGATCCACGGGGTATTTGTTCGGGTGCACCGTGTAGTCGGTGTTCGGATCGGCGGTGATTTGCGTTTCGCTGCCGGGAGTCACGCAGCGACCGAGCTGGCGGCCTTTCTCCGGTCCGCTATCGAGATTGATGCACGTGGCGTACAGCTTCTTCGCGCCGTCGCGCCCCAGGTTGCCCTTGGCCGATATCTGCATGCCGACCGTCACGGTCTGCTCGCTCCAGTTCTGCGTGCGGTACGCGGGCAAGTTGCCGGGCGGCAGCAGAGCCCACATCTCCGTCTTGCCATTCGGCAGCTTCATTGTGACGTCGTAGCGAATGTGCGGGTTCTGCCACCACACGCCCGTGACTTCGCCTTTGACCTCGCCTGTGAGGCTCGCGTCGAATTCGCTCGCGAAAGAATGGTGCGCATAGGCGGCGGGCGCGAGCGCGAGTGTTGTCCCCGCAATCGCAGCCAGTGTCATCCCGTGGACGAATTTCATGAGTGCAGCCCCCCGCTTTTCGTCCAGCCAGTTTAGGCCGCGCGACTGAAGAACTCTACGAGCCGTACGAGTGCCAGCGTGTCCTGGCGACAGTAGTCGAGCAACGCGCGGCGCAGAGAGTCGCGGCGCGGTGTGGAGGTGCTCGGGGCGGTGGCTTCTACATAAGCGCGCTGTGCTGCGAGGCCGTCGCGCACTTCGCCGAGCTTCGCATAGTCGAGATCGGGCGCGACGGTGGGCAGCACGGCTTTCAGCGACCACGAGCCGTTCAGCCCTGCGTGATCGTAGTGCTGCTTGGTCGGCGGATGCAGATCGACGAGGCGCGCGATCGCGGCATTCAGCTGCTCGGCGAGATCGGGATAACGGTTCGCGAGGCTACCGAGAATGCGGCGCTCGTAGTCGGTGTAGACGACGATTGGGCCAGTGGTGCCGAGTGTCGCGAGCAGGCTCTCGGCGAAACCGCGCATCGGCGGTGTGCCGCTCGTGTCGAGGAACTCGGTGTGGCGCAGCTCTTTCGGTGCCGTCTCGACGTGGCACGACCACTGGAACGGCAGCGCTTCGTAGGGCCGCGTGCCGGCGAATGTCGGCACGGCGTAGCCGATCGTTTCAAAGTCCAGATAGAAGCGCGGGTAGGGCAGCGCGCGCGCGAAGTCGCGCAGCTCGGTGCCAACCTTCGGTGTGCCGCGCGGCGGTGACGCCGGCGTGGGCGGAGAGCAATGCTCGTAGAAATCGCAGGCGTGCGGCGTGCGGCACTGCTTGCCGACGGCGATTACCGGCTCATCGAGATCGGCCAGCGTCGAGCGTGTGCCGGCGACGAGCGGTGGGACGTTCTTCAAGCGCTCGCGCACGGCTTCTGTCACGTCGTGCTCCACGAGAAAGCCTTCGTAGCGGCCGTCGCCGGGATAGACGAACGTCGTGTCGATGGTCGCGACGACGATCTGCCGCGGCGGAAGCCCTGCCCCTGCGAGCGCCCACGCCTGGATCGCACAGTCGTCGAGGTAGTGATCCTTCACGCGGGTGCCGGACTTGATCTCGATCAGCCGCGGTTCGGGCGCGCTGCGATCGAGTATGTCGACGCGCACGCTGACGCCCTCGTGATCGAACGTGGCCTCGAAGATCGGCTCGCTGCCCCCGGCCGCGACCAGCGCACGCGTCGCGTCGATGGCGGCGCGCAGGCCACGGTCGAAGCTCACGACGTGGCCTGCGCCGCGGCCATACAGCTCGCGTGCGATCGCGCCGACGTCGTTACCGGCTCCGAGCAACATGGCCTTCTCGACCGAAGGCTCTTCGAGCTCCGGGTTGTAGGTCTCTAGCCAGACGCGGCGGGGACACTGCGCGTACGACTGCAGCTTGGTCTTCGACAGGGCCATGGGGGGCGGCATGGCGCATACGATCGCCGCTTACGGGGGCGTCCCGCAACGTTGCCGTGGCGCCGCAAATGTGCTCGGCCGCAACTGTTTGCGGTAGCATCACGCGCACCAAGGGGAGGGAGTTCGCATGACCCGATATTCGCTGTGGCTCGGCGTCGCCGCCGGCTTGGCTTTGACACTTCGAGTAAACGCTCAGCCGCCGGCCGCGCCGACGGTGCTGATGCCGAAGGCCGGAGTGCCCCTGATGCTCGAGGCCGGCCGGCAGAAGATCAAGGTCGCGCTCGTCGCCGACAACCTGGCCGCGCCCTGGGACATCGTGTTCATTCCTGGCACCAGCAATCTCCTCGTGACGGAGAGCACGGGCGCCCTGCGCTTGATCGAGAACGGCAAGCTCGTGCCCGAGCCGCTGTGGACTTCGCCTTCGCCGAAAGGCAACGACGTGCTGCACGGCGTCGTCGTGCATCCCGACTTCGCGCGCAATCACGTCGTGTACGTGTCGTACATGAAGGGCGACGACATGAAGCAGACGCTCGCGATCTCGCGCGGCCGTCTCGACGGCCACAAGCTCGTCGACGCGAAGGAGATTTTCGTCGCCGATGCGTGGGTGAATGCGCGGATGGCGTTCAACGGCCGCATGGAGTTCGGCCCGGATAAAACGTTGTACGTGACCGTCGGCGACCGCGATCCGTTGTGTTGCCAGCCGAAGGACGACAACAGCGTCAGAATTCTCGCGCAGAGCCTCGCCAGCGACGTCGGCAAAACGCTGCGGCTGACGGAAGACGGCGGCATCCCCAAGGACAACCCGTTCGTCAGTCGTAAGGATGCGAAACCCGAGATTTTCACCTACGGTCACCGCAACGGCTTCGGCTTACGCTTCCACCCCGAGACCGGCGAGCTCTGGCAGATGGAGATCGGCCCGATGGGCGGCGACGAGATCAACATCCTGAAGGCCGGCTCGAACTACGGCTGGCCGCTCGTGTCGACGGGCCGCAACTACTCCGGCACGTTGGTCTCCGATCAGCCGTGGTACCGCGAGGGGATGGTGGAGCCGCGCTTGTTCTGGGTGCCGTCCGTGAGCCCCGCCGGCATGGCTTTCTATACGGGCGACAAATTCCCCGAATGGAAGAACGACCTCATCGTGGGTACCTTGTCCGGCCAGCACGTGGAACGCATTTCGTTCGGCCGACCGGGTCAGGCCGAGCCGCGGCAAGTCATGCTGCGCGAGCTGGGCGTGCGTTTCCGCGATGTCGAAATCGGGCCCGACGGCTACATCTACCTCGCGACAGAAGTGCGCTACGGCAGCGGCCAGCCCGACGGTGCGGTGATCCGCATCGAGCCGGCGCAGTAGCGCACATGCGGGCTGGCTGTCGCGGGAAGAGTTCTTCCGCTAGAGTCGTGCGCAGAATAACCAGGGGGATTTGCCATGCGGAAATCAGTGAATGTCATCGCGGCGGTGCTCGCGCTACTGGCGATCAGCACGGTGGCGTCGGCGGCGAAGATCGCCGTCATCGGCAGCGGTAACGTGGCCACGGCCCTTGGGCCGGGCTTCGCGGCGCAAGGCCACACGATCGTCTACGGCTCGCGCAATCCGAGCGAGCAGAAGGTGAAGGATCTCGTGGCCAAGACCGGCCATGGGGCCACGGCCGCGTCGCAGACCGACGCCGTCAAAGGCGCGGACATCATCGTGCTCGCGGTGCCGGGAACGGCGGCGGAGCAGGTCGTGAAGAGCCTCGGCGATCTGTCGGGCAAGATCATTCTCGACCCGACGAATCGTGTGGACCGCAGCCCGACCGACGGTTACGCCAACTACGGCCTGGCGACCGGCAGCAACGCGGAGCTGATCCAGGCGGCTCAGCCCAAGGCCAAAGTCGTCAAAGCGTTCAACACGCTGAACGTGAAGCAGATGATCGATCCGGCAAGCTCGGGCGGTCCGCTGTCGATTCCGATCGTGGGAGACGATCCGGCAGCACGCGCTACCGTGGCCGCTCTCGTGAAAGGTATGAAGCTCGAGCCCGTCGATCTCGGCCCGTTGCGTTACGCGCGCGTGCTCGAGGAGATGCTGGTGATCTGGGCGAACGCGCGCGGGCACAACGCGGCGTACAACTACTACCTGCGCCCGGAGCCGAAGGCGAACTGAGCGGGCAATTCGCGCGCAAGCGCGCGCTACGAGCCGCTCAAGAGATCGCTCGGCGTCTTGCCGGCGGCGTTTGCTCGCTCTTCGGCGCCGAGTTCCTTGAGCAGCGCCACGATATCGGGCGCTTTGCTTAACGCCGCAAAGTGCAGCGCGGTGTTGCCGGAATCCTTCTGGGCCGCGTTCAGTGAGGACTTCTTCGCAGTGAGCGCGCGAATCGCCTCGAGCCGTTTCGGGTCCCCCGTGACGGCCGGGGCGCCGAACTGCTGCCGCGAGTAGCCGGCGAGCAGCATCAGGGGCGTCGTGCCGTCCTCCGCCGCAACCGACGGATTCGCGCCCTTCGCCACGAGCAGTTCCACGACCGCGAAGTCGCCGGCGGTGGCCGCGCGGTCGAGCGGCGTGGCACCTTTCGGCACGTTGATCTCGCCGGCCACGGTGCGCTCGGGAATGCCTTTCGTGTACGGCATATCGGCCTTCGCTCCGTGATCGAGCAGTGCTGTGATCACGTCGAGATTCGACACCTGACCATCCTTCTCGGGCGGGTTCGGCCGTTGCGCGTAGTAGCCTAGATTGCGTGTGTCGATGGCGAGGTACAGCGAGCCGTCATTCACGTTCACGCCGCGGTCGATGAGCTTCTTCGCGAGCGTGTAGTGGCCGTTCACGATTGCGAGCTGTAGGGACGAGAGTTGGTACATCGGCTCGACGGCGTTCGCGTTGGCGCCGGCCTCGAGCAGCTTGTCCGCGGCCGCGACCGAGCCCTGCCGCGCCGCGAACTGAAGCGCGGTTAGGCCGCCTAGGTCGCGCGTCTTCGGCACGTTGCCCTGCGAGTAGCTGATCTTGACCCAATCGTGCTTCGTCGATGCACGGTCCACTTTTGCGCCGGCCTTCAACAACAGGTCCACGACGTCCGCGTGATTCTCCATCGCGGCCCACATCAGGGCCGTCTGGCCGTGCCACTTTTCCGTGGCATCGACCAAACCGCCGTGTGCAAGCAGAGCGCTCACGCTCTCGGCGTCGCCGGCGCGCGCCGCCGTCATGAGCACGGTCTCGCCCGCGCCGAAGGCCGCGTTCGCGTTGCCTCCGGCATCGAGCATCGCTGTCAGCATGTCCGCGTTGGCGACCGTTGCGGCCTCGTGCAGGGGCGTTACGCCGAAGCGGTTCGCTAGATTCGGATTCGCGCCGGATTCCAGCAAGAGTTGCACGGCTTCGAGATCGTTCGCGTGTGCGGCCCAGTGCAGCGCGGAGGCCGATTGAGCGTCGAGTGTGTTGACGGATACGCCTTCGGCAATGAAGCCGCGTGCTTTCGCGAGGTCGTGCGCACGAATCGCCGCGACGAGCCGCGCGTCGTCGGGTGTCGCAGCCAATGCGGACAGCGCGGCTGCCGCCGCCGCAATCCCCACCAGTGCTGCGCGTTTGATCATACGGGCCCGATCATGGCGCTCAGGCGAGCGAGACGTCGCCGTTGCTTGCGCACTGCGCGACGCCGTAGCTCTCGCTGTCGACGCCATACAGTTGCTGCACACTGACCATGAGGTTCGCGATCGGCGTCATCTTGTCGAACTTCGGAATGGCCGGGTTCGTGCGCTCGGCCGCGAGCTTGCCGGCCTGGATGTGGCGGCCACCCGCGAGTTTGCCGCCCGCGTTGCCGGCCAACAGGATCGGCAGATTCAGATGGTTGTGCACGTTGCCGTCGCTCATGCCGCTGCCGTAGACGAACAGCGAGTTCTCGAGCAGGTTGCTGTCGCCGTCCGGCGTGTTCTTCAGCCGGCGAAGGAAATTCGCGAACAGGCTCAGGTTGTACGTGTCCACCTTCGCCTTCTTCTCCATCTGCTTCGCGTCGTAGTTATTGTGCGAGATCGGGTGGTGGCCGTCGGCGATGCCGATCTGCGGGTACGAGAGGCCCGACAGCTCCCGGCCCATCATGAACGACGTCACGCGCGTGAGGTCGCCCTGGAACGCGAGCGCTTGCAGCTCGAACATCAGGTTCACGTGGTCTTCGAACGACTGAGGCACGCCGGCCGGAGTCGGCGGCGCTTCGAGACTTCGTTCCGAGCGTTGCGTCTCGGCTTGCGTGATGCGGCGCTCGACTTCGCGCACGTTGGCAAGGTATTCCTCGAGCCGCGCTTTGTCGTGGCTCGCGAGGCTGCGGCCCAAACCATGCACGTCGGCCGCGACGGCGTCGAGAATGCTGGTGCTCTGCTCGAGCCGCGCGCGGCGCGCCTCAGGCGTAGTGCGGTCGCCGCCGAACATGCGCTCGAACACGACGCGCGGGTTCAGCTCCATGGGCAGCGGCTGCGTGGGCGTGCGCCACGAGATCGTGTCCATGTACGTGCAGAGAAAATCGCCGGCGCACGTGCCGAAGATGTTCGAGCTATCTTCGATCGCCATCTCCATCGAAGGGAACGTCGTGCCATGGCCGATCTTCTGTGCGATGACCTGATCGATCGACGTGTTCAGCTTGATGACGTTGCCGCGCGGCGCATGCGCGCTGGCCGAGAAGAAGCCGGGGCAGGCCGAGTGCGCGTTGGCGCCTTCCGAGTACAGGCCGCTGACCACGTTGAAGTGCTGCCGCAAGTCTGCGAGCGGCTTCAAGATCACCGGCAGCTCGAAGTCCTTGCCGGTTTTCTTCGGCATCCACACGTCCATGATCACGCCGTGCGGCACGTAAACGATGCCGAAGCGCTGTACGCGTTGCCCGGCTGCGGTTTGCGCGAATGCGGTGGCCGCCGGGATCATGGCGTCGAGCAGCGGTAGCGCTACGGAAGCGCCGACTCCTTTCAACACGGTGCGCCGAGACAGGTGCTTTTTGCCGATGAACATAAAACGAACCCCCCCTTCCCCAGCCGTCAATTTAGCGCAACGGTCTTCGCCGTGTCTGTGCCCGCCATCCGCATCTGGAATGGCTCGCTGCGCACGAGGCCCAGCACGAGCGCGGAGAACCGATAGTCGTTCTCGGCCGCGGCCCTGACAATAGCCCGCGCGGCTGGCATGTCCGCCGCTGTCAGCGCCCGGCCGAGCGCATAGGTCATGAGCTTTTCGGTGGCGGTGCGGGCGAACCGCTCCGGCTCGGCAAGGAGCGCCTGGCGCAGGTCGTAGGGGCCAAAAATCGGCCCGTAATTGCGCAGGACGTGGATTTCGCTGCCGTAACCCTGGATCTTTTGGCCGCCGTCCTCGTCACGCCACCGACCGATGCCGTCGAAGTTCTCCAAAGCCAAGCCAATGGGATCGAACAACGCGTGACAGTTCGCGCACACAGGGTCGGCTCGATGCCGCTCCATACGCGCGCGCATCGACAGCTTCTCGCTGGTACCTTCGGGCAGTGCGGGGACGTCGGGCGGCGGCTCCGGCGGTGGCGTGCCCAAAATGTTCTTCAACACATAGGCGCCGCGCAACACCGGGGAAGTGCGGTTCGGATACGACGATAGTATCAGCACGCTGGCCTGGCCGAGCAGTCCGCGTCGGGCGTCGTCGGTCACGTCGACGCGGCGGAACTGATCGCCGTAAATCCCGTCGATGCCGTAATGTTTCGCGAGCCGCTCGTTCACGAAGGTGAAGTCGGCGCCGATCAGGTCCGTGATCGGCCGGTCCTCGCTCACGATGGTTTCGAACAGCAACTCCGTTTCGCGGGCGGCGCTTTGCCGCAGGTTGTCGTCGAAGTCCGGGAACGCGTAGATGTCCGGATTCACGGCGCGCAGGTTGCGTAAGTAGAGCCACTGGCCCGCGAAATCGCGTGCGAGAGAGCTCGCGCGGTCGTCGGCCAGCATGCGGCGCACTTGTGCCTCGAGCTCGTCGTCATTGTGGAGGCGCCCGGCCGCCGCGGCGTCGAGTAGCTCGTCGTCGGGAATGCTATTCCACAGGAAGAACGACAGCCGCGACGCGAGCTCCACGTCGCTCAACCGATAGATGCTGCCCGGCTTTGCGCCTGCCGGATCCTGCTCGATGCGGAACAGGAACTGCGGGCTCACGAGCATGTACGCGAGTGCCGTTTGCACGCCGGCTTCAAAGCTACGGCCCTTCGCGCGCTCGGCTGCGTACAGACCGTTCAGCCGCTGCTGTTCGTCGGCCGTCACCGCGCGCCGGTAAGCGTGCCGGGCGAGCCCGCTCAAAATCTGGTCAGCGCACTTTGCGGCCGCGCCGTCGTTCTCCGGGTAGCAGGTGAAGATGCGCTGCCGGCTCGGCGATTGGCCGTGGCCTGCGATCTTCAGCGGCCCTTCGATGATGATCTGATCGAGCTCCGGAAGGCCCACGTCCATGCGCGGATCGTGTTTTTCGCGCTGGAACGGCTGCAGCACTTCTTGCCGCGGCGCGGAGCTCTTCTTCGCGAACGTGACGCCGACGTCGTGCTCTCCCGCGCTGACTTTCACGTGGGTCACGAACCGGTGGTCGATCTCGTCGGCCGTCTTGCCCGGGAACATCTGCGCCGGCACTTCGTCCTCGGGGCCGCCAAAACGAGTGAGCGTGAGACGCGCGCCGTCGAGATTGACCTCCAGATCGTGCGGCGTCTCGGTGCCGCGCACGACGTCGACCGTGTTGCGCCACAACCTCGGCCGAATCACGTATTCGCCGTCGACCGGGAAGTAGTGGCTCACGAGCATGCCGCCGCGCGTGCCGAACGGAAGGCCTTCGATGTGATCGGTCTGAGTGCGATCGGGCGGTACTCGATACGTGCTGACCGAGGCTGCGATGTCGGTGTCGCCGATCGCTGCGCTCGTGACTTTCCAGGCCGCCGAGAGGTACCGGTCCATCAGCGACGGATCGGTGCCAAGCACGTCGGCGATGTTATCGAAGCCGTACGCTTCGCTGTCGTTCGGCAGCAGTGCCGCGGGGGCAATGTCGAGGGCGAGCAGGTCGCGAATCGCGTTGCCGTACTCGGTGCGGTTCAATCGGTGCAGCGACTTCCGGCCCGGGTTCGGGTGCGCGGCCGCCGCGGTGTCGAGCCGGTCTTCGAGATACGCGACGAGCTGTTGCGCGGTGTCTGCGTCCGGTAGCGGCTCACCACTCGGCGGCATCATTCCGCCGCGCAGTTTGCGCACGACCTTCTCCCACTGATCGGCGTGTGTCGCGACGTCGGTCAGCGACGCGTGTTCCAGTGAGAGCTGGCCCGTTCGCTCGGCGTCGTTGTGGCAGTCGGTGCAGTAGCGATCGATCGTTGCTTTGGCGTCGGCGGCCTGTTGCTGGACGCTCGGTTGGCACGCCGCGCAGACGAGCGCAGCGAAGAGAGCAGCGGTGCGGAGCGGCCGGGCGAACATAGGTGTCGGAAACCTAAAACAAAAATCTCGCGAATGATAGGACAGGGTAGTACGGCGGCTGTACACCGGAGG
>PMCP01000005.1:38131-40266 GCA_003155415.1 Gammaproteobacteria bacterium
AGCATGTGACGGTCGCTGCCGTCGGCGCGGCCCAAGCTGTCGTAGCGGCCGTCCGCAATGGCGACGTCCGCCGTCACGAAGCGAATCGACTCGAGCGTGATCGTCCGCGTGCCACCTGTGCTTTGCTGCGTCGTAAGCGAGCCTTTGACGACAGCGTCGCGACCGCTACGCATGTTGCCCGACGTTTGCTGCTGATCGACGTCGGCCGTCATCAGCGCCGCGAGCGCGGCGGCGTCGTTCTTGTCGCGCGTGTCGAGGAAAGCTTTGACGACGGCGCGGATCGCGGTTTCGTCGGCCGAGTGATTGGCGCTCTGTGCGAAGCTCAGTGCGGGTAGCGCGAAGAGCAGAACTGCAAGTGTGCGGATCATCAAGTCCCCCTTGCCGCGGTTAAGCGGCTCTAGCCTTCGTACTGCAGCACGTGAATGCCGCCGTTCCAGTCGCTCGCGTAGATCAGGCCTTCGCGTGTCACGAGGCAGTCGCACGAGAGCGCGCCGCGCACGACGTTCGGTCGCGGGTCGAGCATTTTCTTTGGGACCGGTGGCAGCCACGACGCGATCTCGCGCGGCGCGTACTGATCGCGGATGTCGAATACGCGCACGCCCGCCGCGTGGTACGTCGCGAAGATCGTCTCCTCGCTCACGAAGTGGTCGGGGCGATTCTCGTGCAGGTTGTGCGGGCCGAAATTGCCGAGCGCGCAGAAGTCGCGGCCCGTGGGTGTCGGTAGCGTGGCGATCGGCACCGGGTTCTCCGCGGCGCGCACGTCCACGAGCCACGTGTAGAACACGCCCTTCGCGCAGAAATCCGCGTTGCTCTCGTCGGCCACCACTGCGAGGCCGCGGTTCGGCAACGGCAGCGGTGTGTGCGTGCCGCCGGGGTACGGCGGCGACCAGTTGATGTGCGACAGGAGTTTTGGATTCGCGGCGTCGCTGACGTCGTGAATCGTGAACCCGCCGTCGCGCCACGCCGCATAGCCTCGATCNNGCGCGGTTCATGCCGGGCAACCACCACTGCGACACGAGCTTAGGTCTAGTGATGTTCTGCAGATCGACGATGCACAGGATGTGATCCGTGAAGCCGTCGAAGTGCGCGGAGACGTATGCGTAGCGGCCGCCGGCCCACCAGAGGCGATTGATGCCGATGCCAGGCATGTCGAGGAACGCGATCTCGCGCGGCTCGGCCGGATTCTTCGCGATGTCGAAAATGCTTAAGCCCGCGCGGAACGGCGCTTTCTTCGTCAGGCTGTCGGCCAGCGTGTTCTCGAAGTAGTCGCGCGAGTTGTCGTACGANNGCGGCCGCGGCGACGAACTTCTTCGGCTTCAGGTTTCGCGGATCGCGCGCATCGAGCACGGAGAAGCCGTCGTCGAACATGTGACCGACGTAGAGATGCCCGCGGCTCGCCATGACCTGCACTGTGTCGGGCCGGCCGCCGACGTCGCTATAAGAAAGGTGTCGAATACCGCGGCCAATGCCTTCTGGCGGAATGTTGGCGCCGACTTCGGCAGGCACCGGCTTCGCGACCGGTGGCTGCGCAAGCAGCGCGCGCGGCAGCGCTGCGGCGGCAGCGGCGCTCGCGAGCCCGGCCAAGTGCGCGCGGCGGGTGATCGTCGGCATGCGTGGGATTCTAGCGCGACGCGGGCCGCGCGGTAGGATAGGGCTCTTCATCATTCCGGGGGGAATGCCATGTTCGAACGCTCGCGCCGTGAGTTTCTGAAACAGGGCTCGCTACTGGCCACGTTGTCGGCCACGGGAATCGTTAGACCCGCATGGGCGCAACTGCAGGCGTACGTCGAAGCCGAGACTACCTTCGGCCGAATTCGCGGTGTGGACGCCGCCGGCATCAAGACGTTCAAAGGCATTCCGTACGGCGCGAGCACCGCGGGCAAGAACCGTTTCATGCCGCCTGTCGACCCCGCGAAGTGGACTGGAGTGCGCGAAGCGCTGGCGTATGGCGCCAGCGCGCCGCAGCGCGAGCCCGGTGCGGGCGGGTCGGCATCGGCGCGCGCAGTGGCGGCGGCCGGTCTGCCGCCGGAAGGTGAGGACTGTCTCGTGCTGAACGTGTGGACGCCGGCCGTCGGCGATAGCCGCAAGCGGCCCGTCATGGTCTGGTGCCACGGCGGCGGCTTCGCGACGGGCTC
>PMCP01000005.1:40276-59990 GCA_003155415.1 Gammaproteobacteria bacterium
GTGGGTGAACGCGAACATCGCGCAGTTCGGCGGCGACGCCGGCAACGTGACGGTGTTCGGTCAGTCCGGCGGCGGCCGCAAGGTGGCGACGCTGCTCGCGATGCCTTCCGCCAAAGGATTGTTCCACCGCGCGATCATCGAGAGCGGCGCCACGCTGAAGCTCGTGGAGCCCGCGCAAGGCGCGCGCGTTGCGAGCGAGCTCATGAAGTCGCTCGGCCTCGACGCCGCAAAATGGCGAGACATCCAGAACGTGCCACTCGATAAGCTCATGAGTGCGTACTTCGCTACTCAGCGCACCATGAACGTCGATCAGATGACGATGGGATTCTCGCCGAACGTCGACGGCACCGCGATTCCCGCGCATCCGTTCCATCCACAGGCGTCCGCAGTATCCGCCGACGTGCCGCTGATGCTCGGCTCTACGCGCACGGAGCTCACGGCGAGCGCCGACGACGCCGCGTTCAAGCTCGACGACGCGGGGCTGCGCGCGCGGCTCGGCCAGATGCTGCGCGAGCAGGCGGGCCGCGTGCTCGATGTGTACCGCGCCGCGAATCCGAACGCGTCGCCATCCGATCTATATTTCCTGATCGCAAGCGATGAGCGCTACAGCGCACCCGTCATGAAGATCGCGGAGCGCCGCGCCGCGCTCGGCAAAGGTGGCGTGTACCTCTACTACTTCCGCTGGGAGACGCCGCTCGACGGCGGCAAATACAAAGCACCGCACACGGTCGAGATCCCGTTCGCATTCCACAACCTGAGCGCATCCCCGTGGACAGCCGGCGTTCCAGGCGCCGAAGCACTCGCGGATCAGGTGAGCGATGCGTGGCTCGCGTTTGCGAAGAGTGGCAATCCCAACACGCCGAAGCTACCGCAGTGGCCCGCCTTCGACGCGCAGCGCCGCGCGACGATGGTGTTCGACACGAAGAGCGCGGCCGTCGACGATCCGCTGCACGACCAGCGCCTCGCGATGTTTGCCGCGAAAGGGCTCACGTAAAGGCGGGGTTGCTTCGCTATTCAGCTGCGTTCGCGAGAGCCGCCCGTACTTCGTCGTCGGGGAGAACGAACCCGCGGCGCGCCAGCTGCGAGAGCAGCGGCCGTACTCGCTTCACGACGCCAGCGCGTTTCGCGGCGAGCAGCACGTCGGCAACGCCGAGCACCGTGAGGCCGAGGGCGGTCGCCTGCTCGCGCCCGCGCGCGTCGTCCATCAGCACGAGCGAGTCTGCATGCTCGCGCGCAAGTGCGATCGTGCTCGCTTCGCCGGAGTCGAGCGCGGGGAACGTCCAGGTCTCCGGTGGTGCCGGTGCCACGCGAATCCACCCCTCGCGCATCGCGGCCTCGAGCTCGCGAGCGCCGGGACGGCTGGCGTGGCCGGTGACCTCGTCTTTCACCAGACGCGTGATCGTCACGGCGCCGTAGAGCTCGCGCAGCACGTCGAACGCGCGCGCGGTGGCGAGGCCGATCAGAGGGCTTGCGTCGGCGACGACGAATGCGGGCATAGCGCTATTCATACGCTGTGTCATTCGGATGACACAAGTCGGCAGTTCAAGCTGGCGCTTCCCTGGCGTTGCCCGCAAAATCGATAGTCGCGCCTATAAGAGGAATAAGAATGAAGCGCGCCTTTCTTCTGCTACTACTCGTCTTTACCGCGGGTGCGTATGCCGGCGTGAACTCGTGGACGCTTACCGGCCCCGAGGGCGGACAGGCGTATGGCGTCGCATTTCACCCGGATACGGGCGTGGTGTTTGCGGTCGCCGGTACTTCGCTCTATCGGTCGACCGACGGTGCGCAATCGTGGCACGAGCTAGTTGGTCGGGTCGGTGGAGGCGGTGGCCGCGTCCTCGTCCACCCGACCAATCCGAATCTCGTGATGATGTCGACCGTGAACTCGACGTATCGCAGCGACGACCGGGGCATTTCGTTTGGAGCGATAAGCACTCCTGGAGCGCTGAGCCGTCTCGTCATGCTTGCCAACGGCAGCGCGCTGTTCGCCACGACCAATGTTTACGGTGGGGGGGTGTATCGGAGCCCTGACTTCGGGCTTACGTGGTCGAACGTCTCGGGAGCATTGCCGACGGACGATTTGATCATCGATCTCGTTCTCGATCCTCAAGCTGCGAATACGTTGTATGTGCTGTTTCAGACCGATGGGCTTTACAAGTCCGTCGATGGAGGTGCGTGGTCACTGGTGAATTCGCTTGCTTCCCTGGGCCCGAGGAAGCTCGCCATCGACCCCGGTGCGCCCGCGCAGATGCTGCTTGCGACTGTGCAGAACGGGCTCCTGACATCGAGCGATAGCGGCGCACATTGGGCGGGGGACGGCACCGCGCCCGCGGCCGCCTATTCCTGGGTGGGCTATGCGCCGACGACACCGACGGCGCGCAACGGCGCCGCCGTGGCTGTGCCGTACAACGGTCGCATCATTCACAGGGCGGCGCGGACTCAAAACTGGGCCTCCGGCTTGCAGGTGAAATTTCCACTTGTCTACGACGCAGCGTTCGACCCGCACGACACGGACCCCACTAAAGGAACACTACTGATCGCGAGCAGCGAAGGTCCGCTGTTGAGTCAGGATGGCGGAGTGACGCTCGCGGTGCGCTCGCAGGGCATTCGCGGGGCGACCGTGGCAAATTTGGTTGCCGGGCGTGACACCGGCGGGACGATGTACGCCGCACTCTCGAGCGGGCCGATCGGCATGCATCGTCGAACGGCCGGGAGCTGGGTTTCTGCCAACAATGCGCAGTTGCGCACCCTCGTTCCGTCCGCATTCCAGCCTACTGCACTGGCCGTGGACCCTGCCGATCCGTTGACCGTGCTCGTTGCGAGCGTCGGTTCGCTGATGACGTCGTTCGATGGAGGGGATAGCTGGAGCGGGCCGCACCCTGGAATAACCAGCGGCGTGATCCGGTCCCTTCAATTCATGCCATCGAATCCGCAGATCGTTTACGTGAGCGTAGACCCGGACGGCGTTTATCGCAGCGACAACCACGGCGCGACCTGGTTCAAATACGCGACGGGCCTTCCGCTTTCGATCGGCCCCCTCGCCGTCGACCCGACGTCTACTACTGTGGCGACCGCCACGGTCTACGCTGCCGCGTCGAATCCTGGCGCGACCCCGCGTGTCTTCAAGACAACTAACGGAGGCGCCAGTTGGGCCGCGGCTAGCACGGGGATCGATGCCGAGTGGATCGTGAGTTTGGCCATCGATCCGACCAATCCGCAGATCGTCTATGCCGGTGCCAGCGGTAACGGTGAAGGCACGTTCAAGAGCACGAACGGAGGGCAGTCGTGGGCGCGCGTCGGCCCGCCCGCGGGCGATGATCCGGCGATCACCATTGCCGTCGACCCCGTCGTGCCCACGACCGTCGCGATGGCCATCAACGCGCTCGGCGGCGCGTCACGCTCTGTCGATGGCGGCGTCAACTGGGAAAACCTCGCGTCACTACCTGCTGGAGCCTACGTTGTGACCAACGTGGTTCTCGACCCGCTGAAGCCGTCGAATATCCTGGCCACCGCCGACGCTGGACTCATGGAGCTCGAGGTAGCTCCGGATTTGGCAGTCACCTTCCTGACTCCACCGCCCGCGACGTTAGCGCTGGGAGGCAGTGGCTCTGCGACGTTGCGCGTCAACAACCGCGGGCCGTTCGGCGCTTCCGCCGTGGTGCTGAACATCACGCTGCCCGCCGGTATCACTGCACCAGCACCCGCTGCCCCGCAAGGCTCGTGCTCGCAAGTCGGTAACGGTATCCGTTGTGCGTTCGGCGGCATGCTCGCGCCTCAACGCATCGACGTACCGTTGACACTGACGGCGGGCAGTGCGCCCATGCTTGGCGCGCTGTCGGCCTCGGTGGTTGCTCACGAGTCTGACCCGGCGCCGAACGACAACTCGATCAGCACGCCGATCGAGATCAAGCGCCTCGCCGATCTTGGTGTGACGCTTGCCAGCAGCGCGACGTCACTCGACCATCATGCGGCGCTCACGTTGACCGCAACAGTAACCAACACGGGTCCGAATGCCTCGAGCGCGACGAAAGTCGCGATCGAGCTCGGGACGGCGTTGACTTACCAGGGTGCTACGCCGTCGAAGGGAGCGTGTACGCAAACCGGCACGATCGTCACATGCACGCTCGGTGTCATGGATCCCACCGCTTCGGCTACCGTCGCGATCGCCGTTGTCGCCGATGGTTTAGGAACGCTCTCGGCAAGCGCGGTTGTCTCCGACGCGGGCCTTCAGGATCCCGTCGGTGCTAATGACTCGGGAACAGCCAGCGTCACCTCGCGCAGCGTCGCGGACCTCGCTGTTCAAATTACTGACGCCGCCGATCCGGTGACTGCCGGGGAATCGCTGTCGTACACCGCGACCGTCACGAACAATGGACCGGATGACGCGACCTCGGCAACGGTCACAATCAGTATCGGGGGCGCCACGGTGACGAGCGCGACTAGCCCACAGGGCTCGTGCCTGCCGAACGGCACGACCGCGATATGCACGTTGAACGCGCTCGCTAACGGAGCTACAGCGACGGTCACCGTCGGCGCGAATGCCACCACTGCGGGTACAGCAACTGCCGCCGCGAATGTCACGTCCACCGGAACCGATAAGACAGCGGGGAACGACGCAGCGAGTCAGTCGACGACGATCAACGCTGCGCCGTCGGGCGGTGGAGGCAGCAGCGGAGGCGGCGGTGGAGGCGCGTTCGGCGAGCTCGAGGTATTGGCGCTGCTGGCTCTCGTGCTCGGGCGGAGAAGGCTGCCGAGCCGCGCTTAGCGAATCACCGGCACCGTCTTCTTGTCCGAGAACCCGAGCAGGTCCACTTCGCCTTCGGTCGCGATCTTCGTTTCTGCGCGCGCAATGAACGCGGCTTCGTCGCGGATGGCGATGCCGAGCTTGCCCGCCTGCTCGATCACACGCGACTGGCCCGAGAGCACGAGCGGTCGCGCGCCTGCGAGCTTGGTCGGCGCCACTTCAATTTTCTTGCCGGTGGATTGCACGAGCCCAAAGCGCTCGTTTCGGCTAGCGTCGACGACCTCGTTCTCGCGCACTAACGTCATCGCGCGGCCGCCGCGTAAATGCGCGGAGATTTCGTAGCGCAGCGTCAGCGAGTACAGCTTCTCCGCCGGTCCCGTGACGCGTACGCACGGGCCAAGCACGCCGCGCGCGCTGACCTTCACATCCGTGAACAACGGAAAGCTGATCTGCAGCGGCTCGCCGGTGCTATACGTGTTGAATGCCGACACGGCGGCGACGAGATCGCGCACCACGGCCTGCTCCTGGTCGGGCTGCATGATCAGGAAGTCGAGGTGATCGGTGATCGCGCTTTCGGCGGTAACGCTCATGCCACTAGAGTACCCGAAACCGGTTGCCCTGCTGCGTTGCGAGTTAACGGAACGAGCTCGAACTCGCTTGGGAGTAGCACGGCCGCGGGTCTTGAGAATCCTTCGTGGCGTGGCGTCAGCTTTGAAACTACTATGCCTGTCGATCATGGCTCGTCCGAGCCGAAGTTTCGGGGGAAACAATGCAAAACAACGGGATGCGGGTAGCCATCGTCGCGGTGGCCGCGCTGCTAGGGTCGGCCGCCACGGCGCAGCAGACGGCCAAAATCGACTTCAAGAGCGTGGGCCGTGCGTGGCCACTGTCCGCCGACGTGAACAAGCTCGAGATGGTCGGCCCGACGAATCGCCGGCCGGCCCCGACAGGCGCCAATGCGCCGACGCCGGGCCAAGGTCGCGAGCGGGCGCAGCAGGACGATTACTTCATGGGCGCGGCGCGTAACGGCGACCACCCGGCCGGCATCGATCCGTTGCCGTTGGATCTGTTTACCTCGAAGGATTTCTACAAAGACCGCGCGCTGTGGACCGACAAGCGGTACTTCCGCTGCAACAGCCCGGCCGCCATCGAGGACCAGTGGGGCGGCAACCGCCGCAGCACGATCGGCGATCATCCGCCGGCGTCGGCCGCGTGGGGTTACTGCGATCGCGACGTGCCGCGCGATTCCATCGTGAGCCCCTATCCGTTCAAGACGGCTGCAGATCACTATGCCGCTCTGCTCGCCGAAACGAAAAAGCGCGGTGGCCCGACGAAGAAGCCGAACGAAAAGGCGCTCGAGGATTGGACCGGACGTTACATGCATCCCGGCCGCACGCCCGACAACCAGAACTGGTATCGATCGCGGCACGTTCAGGTGCCGACCGTGCTCTCGCTGCTGACGCCGGAGTACCAGACGCGGTTCGTGCAAGAGGCTTATCACCACGGCAACGACAACAAGGCCATGTGGCCGTCGCAGTACTGCTGGCCGGAAGGCTTCATGCGGCGCTGGCACGAGGCCGCCGTGTGGGAGCATCACGTCATCGCGACGCCGTCGGTCGTGCAGATCGTGACGGGCGTGGCGCGCAACTTCATCACCACCGTGCACATCGGCCGCGAATTCAACATGGAAGACGTCGCCAAGGGCGGCGTGCCTCGCTTGGGGCAGGCCGTGCCGCGCTGGTACGGTGAGACGATCGGCTTCTGGGACAAGGACACGCTGATCACGTGGACCTCGAACGTCCAGGGCTGGAAGGTGCACTCGGCGCCCGAGTTCTCGAGCAAGATGCAGACGGTCGAGATCTACACGCCGAACCGCGACGCAAGCGGAAAATTCCTCGGCTTGAACCACGAAGCCATTTTCTACGATCCGGAATCGCTCGTGCAGCCGGTGCGCATCGTGCGCAACTTCCTGAAGACTTCGGGCTACGAAGAAGGCGATCCGTACGTCTACATTGAGTGTGTGCAGACGATCTTCCCGGTGAACGGCACCGCGACACCGGAGTCGCCGGGCAACGTCATCCAGTACGAAGTGCCCGACATGTACGGCCGTCCGTGGGCGCACCTCTGGGACAAGTACTGGGAGAAGGACATGGAAAAGCCGAAGGACGCCGATATCTTCGACTTCAGCAAGAAGTAACCTAGGACGTAACCGATAGCGACGACGCGCGGCTCGCCGGAAGGTGGGCCGCGCGTTTTCTTTTGGGGGTCGCGGCGGTAAGGTGGCTTCAGGGAGCGTCGTTCGACGCAGGGGGTCGCCAAATGAGTATCCGTCTAACCGTGCTGGTTCTCGCCGCGCTGCCGTTCGCGGCACACGCGCAATCGCAGACGAAAGCGCCTGGCGCGCTGCCTGCGGACATCAACCCGATCACGCTGTCGCGGTTGCCGCCGCCGACAGCCGCGGATCTCGATGAGGAAGGTCAGAAGCTGTTGGCCGCGCGGTCCGACTACAAGCCGGGACCGGGACCCACGCACATCACGATCTGGGCGCCGCGCGAGCGCAATCTTGGCATTCCGACGGGCACGAATAGCCCTGTCGGCGCTCGGCAGTTTCAACTCGCCGCGTTGATCGGCGCGCGCGAGTGCGATCAGGCGTACGAGTGGTCGGCGCACGAGCCCGCGGGGCAGAAGCAGGGACTCGAGCAAAACGTCATCGACGTCGTGAAGTTCAACAAATCCGTGACGGGGCTCGCCGAGAAGGACGCCACGCTGATCACGTTCGGCCGTGCGATGTTCCGCGACCACCGGGTCAGCAGCGAGCTGTGGGCGAAGATGGTGAGCCTCTACGGTCGCCAGCACACGGTGGAGCTGATGACGCTCATGACGGACTACTTCCGTGTCGGCGTCATGCTGAATGCCGTCGATCAGCACTTGCCGCCGGATCGCCCGGCGCTGTTGCCCGACTTGAAGCGCTAGAAATCGCTACAGAGTTCTTCGCGCAGCGCCGGTTGGGGTGTCAGCACCGAGTCAGAGTAAGCGCAGACTCTGTATGTGCGTCGTAGATCAAGGAGGATCTAGTCATGCACACACGTCTTTTGAAGAACTGCGTTCTCGTTTCGCTCGTCGCGGGTCTGCCTGCTGCTGCGCATGCGGCTCACGATGACAGCGAGCGGGGCTGGAATGTCTCGATCGTCGGCGGCTATTCGGGCGGTCTATCCGGATCGCTGACGCCGTTTGAAAACTCCGTCATAGATCTCTCTGCTCTCGATCCGTCGTTCAGTGGCGCCGGCGGCGCAGCCATCGATCGGTTGCGCTACGGCGATGCGTTTCAGCCCGGCGCCGGCGGCGGCATCGAAGCTGGCTACGGTCTGAACGATCACGTGTCCCTCTACACGCGGCTCACCGTTGCCCGGTTTCTCGGTCGCGGGCTCGAGCTCGGCGTCACTCGGCCCGACAGGATACAGGCCAGTCTGACATCCACGGACTCGGCTTTCACCGCGCGCGAGGTGGACTTCACGGACAATCGGCGTGTGCTTGCTGCGAGTATTGTGGGAGGCGCCGACCTTTCGCTTGCCAAGACGTTTGGGCTGCGCTTCAGCCTCGGCGCCGATTACGCCGGCGCACCGCGGGGCGCGCAGGATCCTACGCTGGGTACGCTTGGCGTGAACGTCGATCGCGACGCGGGCGCGCGGGTCGACTACCCGCTCGAGATCGACGCGGTGTTCAGGCTCCACTGAGGTGCTAGGCGGCTTGCGCGTCGGCCGTTATGCTGACGCGCAGTCGTCGCCTCGGGGGGTGCCATGCGTTCACGAATCGGTAGTTTGTGTTCCGTTGCGTTCATCGTCTTCGGTTCTGCGGTGGCGCTTGCGCAGCCGCCCGCGTCGCCGCAGATGCGCGGCGACGGGCCACCGCCGAAGCCTGTGCCGTTCAAGATCACGCGCTCAGACGCCGGCCTCGATGCCGTCATCGCGAGCAACGCGAAGCTCGAGACACTCGCGACCGGCTTCGGCTTGAACGAAGGCGGCGTGTGGATTCGCGAAGGCAAATCGGGATATCTGCTATTCGGCGGGCTGCTCGACAACGTGATCTACAAGCTTGCGGCGGACAAAACCGTTAGCGTGTTCATGGAGCAGGCCGGCTACTCCGGCACGGACGTGAATCACACCGGCGCGCAAACGCGCAGCGGCCGCTCGCACGTGCTACTGATCGGGCCAAGCTGCACGGGCTTGGACTCGAAGGGCCGGCTCATCTGGTGTGCGGACAATGACCGGACCGTGAATCGCCTCGAGGCCGACGGCACGCATACCGTGCTGTCGCGCGGAAGCCCCGACGGCAAGCGTTTCAGCGGACCGAACGACATCGCTGTGCGCCATGACGATGGCGTCTATTTGACGGACAACGATTTCGGCATCCGCGACGCGGGTTCGAACCCAGACAAACAGATGCCGAACGGCATTTGGCTCATCAAGGATGGTCAGTCGAAGCTCGTGCTGAGCGGCGAGGCGCTCGGCGGCATTCCGAACGGCATCGTGCTGTCGCCGGACGAGCGCTACATGTATCTCGCGATCTTCAACAAGATGATGCGCTACGAAGTGAAGCCCGACGGCTCGCTCGGCGCGGGCGCGCTATTCACCGAAGGTCCCGGCATCGTCGACGGCATGAAGGTGGATACGCTCGGCAACGTGTATTCCACCAGCGGCGCCGGACCGGGCATCGTGCGAGTCACTGCGCCGAGCGGTAAGTTGCTCGGACTCTTGAACTTGCCGATCTACGGCGGCGAGCCCAAGCAGCAGATCTGCGCTACGAACGTCGCGTTCGGCGACAACGACGGCAAGAGCCTGTTCATCATGGGCTGCAGTGCCGTGTACAAGGTTCGGCTGAAGGTCGCAGGCGTGATGCAGGGGCCGAAGCCGTAACCAATTCCTCAATCCGTCTGGCGGGCGTCGCCTTGTATGGCCGCGCTCACAGCGCGTGGGGCGCGATAGAACTCGCGGGCGCGTTGTGAGAACTCACGTCGGCGTCTATCTGATTCGCGACGAACACAAGGGACAAAGAGCATGACAAGAGTCATCCGCGGATCGCTCGGGATTCTGAGTATCGGTCTCGCGGCAATCGCGGGTTGCTCACCCCCCGCAAGAATACCGGGAACCGACAGTACGGGAGCCCCCAAGCGGACGGCCGCTGCCGCCTATGGGCGCATCACGCAGAGCGGTAACCTCGTCGTGAACGGTGTGCAGTACGCTACGGGCGGTGCGACGGTCACCATCAACGGCGAGGCGGCTTCGCTCGCAGACCTGGCCGTGGGGCAGGTTGTCTCCGTAGCGGCAACCCTCGGGAACATCTCCGCGACCGTCGGCGTTGCGACGTCGATCAATGGAGACTTTGCCCTTGCGGGGCCCGTGGCCTCTGTCGACGCGGCCAACGCAGTCGCGACCATACTCGGGCAACCGGTGCGACTCGGGCAGGCAGTGTTCGACGCCTCTATTCCTCTGTCCTCGATCGCCGGTCTGGCCGTTGGCGATAAGGTCAAGGTTTCCGGTTTCCGCAACGCTAGCAACGAGATCGTTGCGACATGGGTGGGAAGAGCGGCTGCGTCGGCTGCGTTCGTCGCCAGAGGCGCCATATCCGATGTCCGACCGGGAGCGTCATTCCGCATCAACGGGCTCCGCGTCGACTACGCGTCGAGCAATACTTCTGCTCTCGTTGAAGGCGATGTCGTCGAAGCGCGCGGCAAGGCGCTCGATCCCGTGGCCAACGTGCTCACCGCGGACACGGTCCTCATGAAACCCACGGATGTGATCGCAAATCCGGGGGACTACGTCGATCTCGAAGGCTACCTAACCAAGCTCGATCCAAACCAACCGCTGAACTTCGAAGCGGTTGGCCTGCCGATCACGAAAACGACCGGCACGGTGGTCAGTGGTGTGGTTACGCGCGACGCGTTCATCAAGGTGAAAGGTGGCCTCGGCAACAACGGCACGTTGTTCGCTAGCCAGGTGTCCATTCCGTTCGCGATCCCTCCCGGCGAGCACACGGTGGAGGGCATGGTGTTCGATGCGTTCAGAGGGCCGGTGGCGAACATGCTCGTAAGCATGTTCGTCATCTTGCCTAGCGGATCGGGTTACTCGTATTGGCTGGTTGGGGGGCAGGTGCTTACAGACAGCGCGGGCCGCTTCAAGGCAACAGGGTTGCCTGACTCGAAAGTTGTGCTTTGGGCCGAGGGCTATTTCGACGGGTACTATCAGCCTTGTAGCGTGACCGTCGACGTCAGGGGTGACGTGACCAGAGACATCGAAGTCGTCACGAGCTCGACGCTGAGCTCCCTCGATCCACCGCGACCTTTGACTGGGCGTGACCCCACGTTCACGGGCACGGTGTACGAGTTGACGGCTGCAGGCTCGCAGCCTCTCACGGGCGCGGTCGTCGAAGTCACTGACGCCAGTATGCTCACGCGCGCCATCACGCAGACGGACCTCAAAGGACGGTTTTTCCTGTGTGACTTGCCGGCGTCGAGCGTCGAGCTCGCCGTGTACAAAGACGGCTACGTTATGGACCTATGGCCCGTCGATAGCACTCAGTCAACGAACGTCGACATCGAGTTCAAGCGCGTGACCAAGCAGCAGGACAAATAAGCGGAATGGTCCGCGTACCGTCACTGAGCGGGGTCGACCCCGAGCTGGCGCTTCAGCTCGGTAAGCTCCCGCTCGAGCGTCGTGATGCGTTGCTCGAGCGCCTCGAGCGCGTTGCCGGAATGGGCGCTTTGGTGCGCTTCGTCCGTCGGTGCCTCTGCTCGCGCTTCCATGGGAGCAGATTCGATCAGTCCGGCGAATAAGTGCGCGTACGCGTTGTCCTTGCGCCGCGGCTCCCGCGGCAGCCGCGCAACGTACGGACCATCGGTGCGCGATATCAACGCCTCGAGCGCGGCCTCCACGTCCTCCGGGGTCGCGAACTCGTGCAGCCGGCCGCTGTGCGCCTTCAGCTCACCCGGTGTTTGAGGTCCGCGCAACAGCAGCAAACAAATAATGGCGTACTCGGCCGGCGAGAACTGAATCAACGCGAACTGCGTGTTGCAGAAGCGCTGTCGATATTTGTCGACGCGCGAGTTCAGGTTCTCGACCATCACGTGCTTCTTGCCGGCGAGCTCGTTGATGGTGCGCTGGACGGTACCTTGATCGAGGTTCAGCACGGGTTCACGGCTCGATTTCTGGTTGCACGCGTTCACGAGCGCGTTCAACGAGAGCGGGTATTGGTCGGGCGTGATGACGGCTTTTTCCATGAGGCAGCCGAGCACGCGGGCCTCGTTTGGGGTGAAGCGAATTTCCAAAGGTTGTGCTCGATGGGGAAACCCGGATTTTGCGCAGATCGGCACGCGATTCGCCACCCATGGGTCCGCAATTTGAGCCCGCCGTTCTTGAAATGCAGGGATGGAAGCGTCACGTCGAGGTCAGGCCGGTGAACGCGGCCGCCTTTTCGCTTATCGTGAGCCGACCGGCGTCGCGGTAGCGACCCACGTCAAACGGAGAGCACGAATGGCCAACACGGAAACGGCGATTCTCGCGGGCGGGTGTTTTTGGGGCATGCAGGACCTGATCCGCAAGCTGCCAGGCGTCACTTCCACGCGCGTGGGCTACAGCGGTGGCGACGTGCAGCACGCCACGTACCGCAATCACGGTACGCACGCCGAGGCGATCGAAATCGTTTTCGACCCTTCGAAGACCTCGTACCGTGACTTGCTCGAATTCTTTTTTCAGATCCACGATCCGTCGACGAAGAATCGACAGGGCAACGACACGGGCGCGTCGTACCGCTCCGCGATCTACTACCTCTCCGATGCGCAACGCGACGTAGCAGAAGACACGATCGCCGACGTCGACGCCTCGAAGCTCTGGCCCGGGCGCGTCGTTACGGAGGTGAAGCCCGCGGGGATTTTCTGGGAGGCCGAGCCCGAGCATCAGGACTATTTGTTGCGTTACCCCGGCGGTTACACGTGCCACTTCCCGCGCCCGAATTGGCGGTTGCCGCGCCGCGCCCCCTTGAAGACGGCGTAGCGCGTATGAGCACCGAGAAGAGTGAATCGTCGAGCGTCTTGCGTTGGCCGGGCGTAATCGAATTGGCGCAGCGTGGCAACGTGACGCCGCCGCGTCGTGTCGAGAAAAGCGATGCGGAGTGGCGCAAGGAGCTCACGAACGAGCAGTACTACGTCGCCCGTGGCAAAGGCACTGAGCGCGCGTTCAGCTCCGAGATGTGCGCGCTGTTCGAGCCAGGCCGCTATAACTGCCTATGCTGCGGCACGCCGTTGTTCGACTCGACCACGAAGTTCGATAGCGGTACCGGCTGGCCGAGCTTCACGGCGCCGCTAACTCCCGACGTCGTGGCCTACCACCTCGATACCGCGCATGGCATGCAGCGCGTCGAGACCACGTGCAACGTATGCGATGCGCATCTGGGCCACGTGTTCCCGGATGGTCCACGGCCGAGCGGCCTGCGGTTCTGCATCAACGCGGTGTCGTTGAAGAAAGCGAAGTCGCCCGAGTAGCGGCGCGCTACTGCGTCGTTTCCTGCGCGCCGAACAGCTGTTTGCCGTCGGGTAGCGTGACCTTGTCAGCGGCGGCCTTCATGCTGCCATCGCGAGCGCGCGACCCCGTGATCGTGATGGTGGTGCCGGTCGTCAGCGAATCCTGATTCCAACCGAAGCGCATCAGCCGGTTCGGGCTGCCGAGCTCGAACGCCCATGCTTCCGCTGCGCCGTCGCCGTTCTTCACGTCGAGATAGAGCCACGTATGCGGATTCATCCACTCGATGCGCGTGACCGTGCCGGTGACCTTCACGGGCTTGGCCGAGTCGAAGATGGCGGCGAACGAGTGGTGCGCCGTCGCGGGCAGGCTTGCGACCAGCAGCGCGGCGGCCAGGCCGAGAATCCAACGGTTTCGATCGCTCATGACGCGTCCCCCGATTTCCCAACGTCCCTTAGTCTAGTGCGTGGCGGCCGAGCGCGCACGCTTCGCGCGCGTTGACTCGCGCGTCGAACGGACGTAGGTTCTCCTCCATGCCGCGCACCGGGGGGATCAAGCTGCTGGCACCGCTTTGCGCGGTGTTGTTCCTGTGCTCCACTCCGCCCGCAGTCGCTCAGTGGCGCAACGTGCCGCCGGAGGCGAACGTCCCGCACACGAAGAGCGGCGCCGTCGATCTCGAGGCGCCGCCGCCGCGCCACGCCAACGGCCGGGTTGATCTGCAGGGCGTGTGGATGCCCAACGACAACCGCTACATCCGCGATCTCGCGCTCGACATCGGCGAAGCCAAAGTCCCGTACCAACCCTGGGCGCGCCGCCTGACCGACGAGCGCAAGGACGGCTCGCATTCGCGCGAGGACCCGGATGCGCATTGCCTGCCGCAGGGCGTGCCGAAGATCGACTACGTGTCGTACCCCTGGAAGCTCGTCGAGACCCCGACGTCCGTTGTCATGATGTTCGAGACGTTCACGTTCTGGCGGCAAATTTTTACGGACGGCCGCACGGTGGAGCCGAGCGCCAAGCCGGCGTGGATGGGCTATTCGACGGCCCGCTGGGAGGGCGATTCCCTCGTCGTCGAGACTGCGGGCTTCAACGGCAAGCTCTGGCTCGACCAGATCGGCCACCCGACGACGGATCGCCTACACGTGACGGAACGCTTTACCCGAACGCACTACGGCCACATGCGCATCGACGTGACCGTTGACGACCCGGGCGCCTATACGGCGCCGTGGTCGGCGTCGCAGGTGGTGCACTTGCGGCCGACCTGGGAGCCGCTCGAGTTCATCTGCGAAGAGAACAACCGCGATGTCGAGAACCTGCCGGGCGACATCGCCATGGCCGGGCTCTCGAACGTCGAGGCCGCACGGCGCAAGGGCTATCTGAAGTAAATCTCCGCGCGAGTTACTTCGTTTCGCCCTCGGTGGCGGGCGCGCCGGTGCCCGGCGACGTAATAAAGAGTCTCCGCCCGTCCGGCAACGTAACGTCACGGCCGTTGGCCGCATTCGAGCCGTTGCGGTGACGGTATCCGAAGACGACGACTTCGGTGCCCGTCGGTATCGAGTCGCGCGTCATGCCACGGCGTACGAGCGTATTCGGGCTGCCTGCCTCGATCATCCACTCTACGACGGTGCCGTCGGCGCCTTTCACGTCCAGGTGGATGAACGCGTGCGGGTTGATCCATTCGACGCGGCTGATGGTTCCTTTCAGCGTGATCGGCTGCTTCGCGTCGAACTCCGTCGAGAACGCGTGGTGCGCGCTAGCCGGCACGGTCAGTGCGAGCCAGAAACCCGCGAGCGCCGCCCGGAACAGGGGTGTCGAAAACTTCGTATTCATCGTTTGCTCTCCGTCGCTTTTCGCTCTTCCTCGCGAGTTGCCGACAGCAATCCGCGCAGCCCGTAATTACCCTCGTGACAGGCGTACTCGACCATCTGCCCGGTTTGCGGATGCATGAAGATCTCGACCGTCCAGGGCGTGGTGAACACAGGGTCGGACACCGTTGCGCTGTAGCGGATCTGGTCGCGCGCCGTGCGCGTGAACCGCTCCACGACCTTGAACTTGTCGCTCACCACGGAGTCGAGCATCTGCACGCCGTAATAGTGCCGATTCGGTTTCAGGTTCGTGGTCTCGACGACCAACGTATCGCCTTCCCAGTGGCCGCGCGAATCGCCCACCCATTGCGTCACGCGGCCCGGCAAATGCGCACGGCCATCGATCGGAATGATGCGGACCTCGTGATTGAGCTCGGCCATGATCGTCACGTAGTCCGGCGTCTGCACGATGTAGTAATTGTTGTTGTAGGGTTCGGGCAGCATCGGCGCGTGGCCGCCGCCGAACCCGATGCACCGCTCCGTCAGGTAGCGGTCCTCGGGAGTGTCGGCGGGGTGCGCAGCGGCATAGGCGCTGTCGCGCTCGAACTGGCGCTGCGCATCCGGCGTGAACGGAGGCACGCGGCCGGTCTTCGGCTCCACGATCAACGACGTGCGGCGCGTCGGCACGATGTCGTTGCCGCGATCCATCCACGCATCGTTATAGGAGCCGACGTTGCCAGTGGTCTTGTCCTGCTGGATGTTCTCGTCGCCGCTCTGGGCCGAGAGCCGCTGCTTTACGTAGGCTTTGGCCTCGTCCGCCGTGAAGAACTCCTTGTCCTTGAGCTCCGCCGGCCGTTGCAGCGGCGTCAGCGTCGCGTTCGACCAGGTGCCCTGCAGGTCCGGGGCGCCCCACGGCGTGCGCGCCGTCTGCGCGCTGGCCATCGAGCATGCGAGCGCGAGCGGTAGCGCGGTGAGAGCAATCAGGCGCGGTGTCATGGTTGGCTCCTCTTCACTTCTTCGTCCGCTTGTACAGATCGCCGTACAGCAGCTCTTCCGTGAACGGCACGCATTTGAACTCGAGCAGGTGCGCCCGGTTGTCGGAATTGCGGTGCAGGCGGAAGTGCATCGACCACGGGCGGGAAAACGTTTGCGGGTCTGTAAGAGTAGCCGAGTAATCGATGGCATCCGGCCCTGCGAACGTATAACGCTCGACCACGTGCAGCGCGGGGCCTGCCTGATTGCCTGCCCGATCGAGCCAGGCCTGGCCGGTGAAGCCGGTGACATCGACGACCAGCGTGTCGCCGTCCCAGCGCGCGTTCGACACGCCCATCCAGCTGTCGATCGCCGAGGGCTGCGGTGCGCCCAGGTTCACGATGCGCGCGGCGCCCGCGAACTGATACGCGATGAGCATGCCGCTATCCGAATGAAAGATCTGCAGCGGGTACGGCATGTAGTTGGCGCGCGGCACGCCGGGCATGAAGCATTTGACCTCGGGGTCTTCCTTCCAGCGGGCTGCGTAGTTGCGCCGTTGTTGCTCGGCGGCCGCCGGCAGGTACGGAATCTCGTCGCCGTCGACGATGCCGAAGCCGGGCGGCGTTGCGAGCAGCGCGCCGAACTCGGGAGGACCAGCGCTCGCGCCGTGCGTCAGCAGGTTCCAATTCGCCGTCGTGAACGCCTGCCATACGCCGCTCAAGTTCGGCTTGCCGTTCGCGAGCCGCGGAATGTCGCCCGCGCGCGAGCCCTGCGCGTTCGCGTTCGCAGCGATCAGTGCGCCGAGGGTCAGTAGTACGAATTTCAGTCGCGTCATGGGTGTTCTCAGTCGTGTGCGGGCTCGATGCGCAGAATCGAGCCGTTCGGTGTGAGCTTCGTGCTGCCGGGCCCGGACTGCCCATCGCGCTCGACAGCCAGGTAGAGGTAACCGTCCGGTCCTTGCCGCACGTCGCGCACGCGCGCGTCGAGAGACGTGAGCATCGATTCGCGGCGCTCGAGCTGCGGCGGCGGCTGGTCGAAGGCAACGCGCAGCAGCTGCTGGCCGCTCAACGCTCCAATGAAGTAGTGCCCGCGCCAAAGCGGGAATTTATCGCCGGTGTAGATCATGAGACTCGAGGGGCTGATGGCCGGCACCCAGAACATCACGGGGTTATCCATGCCGGGCCGCGACCATGGTTGATCCGACGCAAGATGGCCCGTGTAGATCTTGCCGAGTGTCACGAGCGGCCAACCGTAGTTGTGCCCGGGTACGAGAAGGTTCAGCTCGTCGCCGCCCATCGGCCCGACCTCGGTGGCCCAGAGCTCGCCGGTTTGCGGATGCCAGGCAAGCCCCTGCGCGTTGCGATGGCCGTAGGTATAGATCTCAGGCTTCGCGTCTTTGCGGCCGACGAACGGATTGTCCGGCGGCGCCGTGCCGTCGTCGCGCAGACGCAGGACTTTACCCACGTGGCTGTTGAGGTCTTGCGCGAGCATGCGATAGCTCGGATTGTCGGTGGTGTTGCCGGCGTCGCGGTCACCGACTGTGAGGTACAACATTCGGTCCGGTCCGACTTCGGCCCGGCCGGCGGTGGCACCCGTGCCCCAGGCGTCGGCGACGAACACGTCTTTGACGTCCTTCAGCGTTGCACCGTCAAGACGCGCGCGCGCGAGCGCTATCGTGGTGTCGCCGCCATCGCGCTGCTTCACGTACGAGAGATACAACACTCGATTACGCGCGAAGTCTGGATGCAACACCACGGAGTTCATGCTGCGGGCGCGTAGTGCGTCGGCGGGCCAGCCGGCGATCGGCTTCGGATCGAGCTTGCCGCCACGCACGATGCGCAGGTCGCCGGGAAGCTCCGTGACGAGCATGTCGGTGCCGCCCGGCAAGAAGGTGATGTGCCAGGGCCGCACGAGCCCGTAGGCGACGGTCACTACATGAATTCGTACGAGCTCGCCCGCAGGGCAGCCGCCGTGCGGTTGGCCGTTCGGCGAGCACGGCCCCGGAACGTGTGTGTCGAACGTCCAGCTGGCGTGCTCTTCTTGCGCGGTTGCACAAGCACCTGCGCATAGCAGAGCGGCTGCGAAAGCAATCGATTGTATTTGGCGCATCCCCACCCCCCGGTGTGATCATTGACCATAGGTGAATGCGCGAGGCGGCGTCAAGAAATGCGCGTGTGGCGGCACGTGCACACGCAGCGTCCGTTGACTCGCCGCGGGGAACGGACGTAGGTTCCGTAGCGGTGCCGCGCGCCGTGGATCTGAAGGGGGCGCGTGCCGGCGTCGACGCATGGGGGGTATCGTGAACGATCGTAGGCTGAAGCCCTGGTTTCTGTTGTTGTTGCTCGTGGGTGCGCAAGGGTGCACGCCGAGCGCTCCACCCACAGCGGCTGCCGCCGCTCCGCCGCCCGCCGCGGCTCCCGACCCGCTCGTGTTCGACACGAGGGTGCCGGACCCGTGCTCGCCGAACGGACAGCCGCAAGGGCAGTGCCCGCCGGGTGAGCTGTTCCGAGTTCGCCTGGTGCCGATCGCCGAAGGCTTCAGGAGCCCGCGCCACATCGCATTCACGCCGGACGGCGATCTCCTGATCACCGAGCTTGCAGCGCCCGCCGCAAACCCCGGTGCCGGCAATCAGGCCGTGCAAGGCGTGCCCGGCCGCGTGCGCATCGTGCACGCCGGCAAGCTCGCGCCCGAGCCGCTCGCGGGTTGGCCCGCGCCGGACATCCAGGCCGGCGCGTTGTGGTCGATCGTCGTGCACCCGCAGTTCGCGACAAACCACTTCGTGTATCTGTACTACGTGAAGAAGCGCGACGGCATGTCGACACGCGCACTCGCGCGTGCGCACCTCGAAAACAACGCGCTGCTCGACGTGAAAGAGATCTTTGAAGCCGACGCGTGGATTCCGGGCGGGCCGATGGCGGGCCGCGCGGCTTTCGGGCCGGACGGCATGATCTACCTCACGATCAACGATCACGTGGAGCACGATTACAAGAATGGCGGTGGCGAGCCTTTGCTCCCTCAACTGCTCGACAACGACACCGGCAAGGTCTTGCGCGTGCGCGACGACGGCAGCATTCCCGCCGACAATCCGTTCGTCGGTCGCAAAGGCGCTAGACCCGAGATCTACACCTACGGCCAGCGCAACGTGACCGACTTTGCGTGGCACCCCGAGACGGGCGAACTGTGGACGACCGAAATCGCGCCGATGGGCGGCGACGAGATCAACGTGCTACACGCCGGCAAGAACTATGGTTGGCCACTCGTGTCGCTCGGCAAGAACTACAACTTGAAAGAAATGAACGACGACCACTGGTACCGGCCCGGCATGGAGATGCCGGCGATGTACTGGACGCCGTCGATCAGCCCGTCCACGCTGCTTTGGTATACGGGCGACAAGCTTGCGCCGTGGAAGGGCAGCCTCCTCGTTGGGGCACTGAACGGCCAGACGCTCGTGCGTGTCGGGTTCAACCAGCCCATGCCGCAAGGCGAACGGCGTGACTCGCTGTTCATGTCGCTCGGCCGCCGCTGGCGCCACGTGATTCAAGGGGCCGACGGCTACGTGTATGCGTTGACGGAGAAGCGCACGCTCGGCAGCCCCGCAGATCCGAACGACGCCACGAGCGGAGTCGTTTACCGCATCGAGCCGGCGCCATGACGCGCAGCCTTCTAGCCATGATCATGCTCAC
>PMCP01000005.1:60060-61470 GCA_003155415.1 Gammaproteobacteria bacterium
TCGTCAATGTCACAGGAGTACGCGCGCGCGACGGTTCCAACAACGCTTCGAGCCGAAGCGTCACGTTCGCGGACGGCCGCAACGTGTTCACGTCCGCAACCGAGCCTGCGAAATGAAGCACTCGTGGTTACGGTCGAGTATGTTTGCCGCCGCAGTTGCTCTCGCGGCAGTCGCAACCGTAAGAGCGGCTGATCCGCCGCGCATGCCGGACGGCAAGCCGGACTTCTCCGGCATCTACACCCAGCCCGCCACGGTCAACGCGACCGGGCCGCGCGGCAATTTGATTTTCAACGCTGACAAGATGGCGCCGCTGAAACCGGGCGCCGAAAGTCTGCTATACGAGGCTCGCAACGGCGACCCGCGGCACGACGAGCCGCGCGCGATGTGCCTTCCGGCGGGCTTCCCGGACGGCATGCTCTACATCCTGCCGATTCAAATCGTGCAGAACGCGAAAACCATCGTGATCATTCCCGAGCTGCAGCGCGCCGCCCGCATCATTCCTACCGACGGCCGCCCGCACCGGGAAGGGCTCGAGCCCACGTACTACGGCGACTCGGTCGGCCGCTGGGAAGGCGACACGCTCGTGATCGACAGCGTGAACTTCAAGCGTTGGATCCTGGACGACTACCACTACACCGACCCCACGAAGACGCGCTGGCACAGCGACGCCCTGCACACGACCGAGCGCTTGAAGCGCGACGGCGACAAGCTGCTCTACCAGATCACGATCGACGACCCGAAGATCTTCACGAAGCCGTTCTCCCAGGACTTCGTGCTGACATTGCGTACCGACTGGGAGCAGCTCGGGCTTCTCGAGTACGTCTGCGAAGAGAACAACCGGTGCGCGGGCGGGCACTGCCGGGCGCCCGACGCGAAGTAGGGCAGCAAGGGGTCGCCCCCAAGGATAATTGGGTTTGCTTTGGTTGTGCGCCTGCTATTGTTATGGGCTAACGTTGCCGAGCCGCGACCAAGAACAATGAGAACAAGGACGATCGCCTCGCTGCCCGCCTTGCTTGCCGCGCTTTGCGCGGCGTGCAGCAAGCCGACCCCGCCCACGCCGCCGCTGCCGACAGTAGAGGTGGCAACACCCCTTTCGAAGCGGGTCGCGGGCTGGGATGACTATTCCGGCCGCTTCGAGCCTGTGGATTCCGTCGAAGTGCGGCCGCGAGTCTCGGGCGCAATCCAGTCTGTCAACTTTCAGGATGGGCAGATCGTGAAGCAGGGCGACCTGCTGTTCGTCATCGACCCGCGAACCTATGCCGCGGATCTTGCCCAGGCGAAGGCGCAGGTCGCGGGAGCGCGCGCGCAGCTCGCCAACGCCGACGCGGAGTTGAAGCGCGCCGAGGCGCTCGTCGGTAAACGGCTCGTCAGCGAAGCCGAGGCCGAAGTGCGCATGGCGGCGCAGCTCAA
>PMCP01000005.1:61531-82664 GCA_003155415.1 Gammaproteobacteria bacterium
TGAAGTACAAGCGCGAAGCGGACGGCGGGCGCGTGGGCCGCGTCGAGATCCGTCTGCAGGACGAGACCGAGTATCGCTGGCAAGGCAGCCTCGATTTTCTCGACAACGCGCTTGACCGTGCGTCGGGCACGATCCGCCTGCGCGCCGTCGTGGATAACCCGAAGGGGTTCATCTCGCCGGGTATGTTCGGCCAGTTGCGCCTGTACGCCATGGAGCCGTTCGACGCGTTGCTGGTGCCGGATCAGGCGGTGGTCACGGATCAGGTGCGTCAGGTCGTCTACACCGTGAACGCGGATGGCATTGTCAGCCAGAAGGTCGTAACACTCGGGCAACTCATCGACGGCCTGCGCATCGTGCGGGACGGCATCGACGCGCAGGACCGCATCATCATCAGCGGCGTGCAGCGCGCGCGCCCGGGTCGCAAGGTCACGGCGAAGGAAACCACCGTGACTGCGTTCCCCACCGGCGTGTCACGCGGCGAGAACAGCACGCTGTCGATGCCGAGCACCGCGAGCAGCTCGAACAGCGGCGCTACGGGCAGTGCAGCTCCGAGCGGCGGCCGCTAGAGCGTCGCGCCATGCGCTTCTCGCACTTCTTCATCGACCGGCCGATCTTCGCGGCCGCAGTGTCGGTCGTCATTACGCTGACCGGGCTCATCTCTTACCTCACGCTGCCCGTCGACCAGTATCCGCAAATCGCGCCGCCCACGGTGTCGGTCAACGCGCTGTTTCCAGGCGCAACAGCGGAAGAGATCGCGGACACGGTGGCCGCGCCGCTCGAGCAGCAGATCAACGGCATCGCCGACATGCTGTACATGTCCTCGTCGTCGACCAGCGAGGGCCGCGTGACGATCACCGTCACGTTCAAGAACAGCACGAACATCGACATCGCCCAGGTAGACGTGCAGAACCGCATCCAGTCAGTGCTGCCGCAGCTGCCGCAGACCGTGCGCGATCTCGGCATCACGGTGCGCAAGGGCTCGACGGACATCCTGCTGATCGTGCACATGTTCGCCACGGACTCGAGCGTGGACCGCAAGTACATCGCGAACTACGCGAACCTGCAGGTGCGCGAGCGGTTGTTGCGCACACCGGGCGTGGGCGACGTGGGCGTGAATGCCGCGCGCGACTATGCGATGCGTGTCTGGATCGACCCGGACCGCGCGGCCGCTCGCGATCTCACGGTGCAGGAAATCGTGGACGCCCTGCGCAACAACAACATCCAGGTCGCGGGCGGGGCCATCGGCTCGCCGCCGTTCAACGACAATCCCGCCGCGTATCAGTTGAGCATCCGCGCGCAGGGGCGGCTCGAAACACCGGATGAATTCGCGAACGCGATCATCAAACGCGATACGCAGGGCCGCGTAACGCGCATCGGCGACGTCGCGCGCGTGGAGCTCGGCGCGCAGAACTACTCGGTCATCGCGTACAAGAGCCTGGATCCCGCCGTGTCGCTCAGCGTGCAGCAGGCGCCGAATACGAACGCGCTCGAGACCTGGGACAACATCCGCAACACCATGGAGGAGCTGAAAACGCAGTTCCCCCCGGGCGTCGCCTACGAAATCATCTTCAACCCCGTGGCCTTCACGCGTGCCGCCGTGGATGCCGTGCAGGAGACGCTGCTCGAGGCAATGATTCTCGCGGTCATCGTCGTCATGCTGTTCTTGCAGCGCTGGCGCACGGCGATCATCCCGCTGCTTGCGATTCCGGTGTCGCTCATCGGCACGCTCACGATCATGTCGGCGTTCGGCTTCTCGTTGAACAATTTGTCGATGTTCGGTCTCGTCCTGTCGATCGGCATCGTAGTGGACGATGCGATCGTCGTGGTCGAGAACGCAGAGCGGCACATACGCGCCGGCATGGCGCCGCGCGATGCCGCGCACCTCACGATGGACGAGTGTGGCGGCGCATTGATCGGTATCGCGCTCGTGCTCGTCGCCGTGTTCGTGCCGACGGCGTTCATGGGCGGTATCGCCGGCGCGTTCTACAAGCAGTTCGCATTGACGATCGCGTCAGCCACGGTCATCTCGCTCGTCGTGTCGCTCACGCTGTCGCCGGCGCTCGCGGCCGTGATCCTGACACCGCATGACGCGACGCCATCGCGCACGGCCCTCGGTGCGCGGCTGCACGGGCTGGCCGAGCGCGCCAACGGCTGGCTCGAACGACTCTCCGGCGGCTACGCGCGCTTCACCGGTGCGGCGTTGCGCCACCGCGCGATGTTGATCGGCCTGTATGCGGGCCTAGTGGTGCTCACGGTTTGGCGTGTGCTCGACACGCCGCGCGGCTTCGTGCCTTCGCAGGATCAGAACGACGTGCTGATCCAGATCACGATGCCGCCGGGCACGAGCCTCGCGCGCACGGATGCTCTCGTGCAGCAGGTGATTCCGGTCATCTTGGGCACGCCCGGCGTGTCGTCGGCCTCTGTGTACGCCGGCATGGGGGGCGGCGGCTTCGCCAATGCCACGAACGCGGGCCAGATCTTCGCGATCTTCGACCCGTTCGAGGACCGACTACCGAAGGGTCAAACGTTGCCGGTCATCGCCGCCGAGCTGCGCAAGCGGCTTTCCGGCTTCACGGCCGCCGAAATTCGCGTCGTGAACCCTGCCTCGGTGCGCGGCATGGGCAACGCCGGTGGCTTTCAGATGATGGTCGAGGACCGCGGTGGCTTGGGTTACCGAGCGCTCGAGGAGGCGGTGCAGCGGCTCACGGAAGCAGCCCTCAAGGACCCGGCCATCTCGCAAGCGTTCAGCGACTTCAACACGCGCAACCCGACGCTCGATGCCGTGGTGGACCGCGACAAGGCCGAGATGCTCGGCGTGCCGGTGCGCAATATTTTTGGCACGCTCCAGACCTACCTTGCCGGCACGTACGTCAACAACATCAACATGCTGGGCCACACGTTCCAGGTCATCGCGCAGGGCGACGCGAGTTATCGACAGGACGAAGAGTGGGTGGGGCAACTGAAGACGCGCTCAACGTCCGGCGCCATGGTGCCGATCAGCGCGATTGCCAAGTTGCAGCCCGCGACAGCGCCGTACCGCGTGCCGCGCTACAACCTATATCCCGCTGCAGACATTCAGGGCGACACCGCCGCTGGCCATTCGTCCGGCGAAGCTATGGCCGCGATGGAGCGCATCGCGCGCGAGACACTGCCTTCTGGCATGGACTTCGAGTGGACAGGCCTTGCTTATCAGCAGCGATTGTCCGGCGACGCCGGGGGGCTCGCGTTCGCGCTCGGCGTGGTGTTCGTGTTCATCTTCCTCGCGGCGCTGTACGAGAGCCTGACGCTGCCGCTCGCCGTGATCCTGATCGTGCCGATGTGCCTGCTGGCCGCGATACTCGGCGTGAACTTGCGCGGCCTCGACAACAACATTCTCACGCAGATCGGCATGGTCGTGCTGATCGGCCTCGCGGCGAAGAACGCGATCTTGATCGTCGAGTTCGCGCGCCAAGGCGAGGAGCACGGCCTCGGCAGCGTCGATGCCGCGATCGCGGCCGCGAAGACGCGGTTGCGGCCGATTCTGATGACGTCAGCCGCCTTCATCTTCGGCGTGATTCCGCTCGCGTTCGCCACTGGCCCCGGCGCGGAGCTGCGCCAGGCTCTTGGCGTGGGTGTGTTCTACGGCATGATCGGCGTGACCGTGTTTGGTCTCGTCTTCACGCCGCTGTTCTACGTGCTGTGCCGCAAGCTCGCGATACGCTTTTCGCGCACGCCGCACGTGCCGCGCGTGCGCGTCCTGCAGGCCGGCGAGCCAAAGCCGCCGAGCGAACTGCAGCACTCTCCGTCGTAGCCGCTTAAGCGCGTGCCTGAGTTAGCCGTTGCCGCGCTGCCGCGCGTCGAGTGGCGGGACGGCCGGTAGCGCGCCCGCCGCGTCTCGCGAGAGAAAGCGGCGCTCGAAATCCGCCGGCGTCAGAGGCCCCGCCAGTAAGAAACCCTGCACTTCGTGGCACCCGCGCGCTCGCAGCCACTCGAGTTGCCCCTCGCGCTCGACGCCCTCCGCGGTCACGGTGAGGTTCAAGCCCTTGGCGAGCGACAGAATCGCGTTGGCGATGGCGGCATCACCGGCTGAACGGTCCACGTCGCGCACGAAGGCTTTATCAATCTTGATACGATCCGGCGGAAAGCGGGTGATGTACGCCAACGAAGAGTAGCCAGTGCCGAAGTCGTCGAGCGCGATCCTGCAGCCGAGTTGCCGGAATCGTTGCAGCACGTTCTTCACCGTCATCGAATCCTTCACAAGCAGCGTTTCGGTGATCTCGACCTCGATCAGTGACGTGGCCACGCCCGCGGCAGCTGCTTCTGCTTCGATTACTCCCGCGGGATCGCCGTGTAGCAGATCCTTGCCGGAACAGTTGATGGCCACCGGAATTCTGAAACCGAGATCGAGCCACTTGCGCACCTGCCGGCACGCCGCGCGCACGACCCATCGGCTCATGTCGAGGATCAGTCCGCTGTCCTCCGCGATTTCGACGAAGCGGGCCGGCGAGATGTCGCCGTACTCTTCGTCGGTCCAGCGCAACAGCGCTTCGACGCCGACGACGCGGTTTTCTTCGAGGTTGAATTTGGGCTGGAACATCAGCGTTAGCAGGTCGTCCTGCACGGCGCGGCGCAGCCGCGCTTCGAGTTCCAGCCAGTCGCGCAGGCGGCTGCTCATGGCCGGCGCGTAGCATGCAATGGATCCCGAGGCGCCGGACTTCGCCTGGTACATCGCGGTGTCTGCGTGCTTCAGAACGGTGGTGACATCCGGGCCGTCGTCCGGGTACACGGCTATTCCAATGCTTGGCGCCGAGTAGAACTCGAGCGATTCATACGCGATCGGTTCTTCGAAGGCTTCGTTGAAGGCGGTTGCGATTCGGGTGGCGACGTCGCGAGCTTGAGTATGCTGCAGAACGATGACGAACTCGTCGCCGCCGAAGCGCGCAACCACGACATTCGGATGCTGTGCGGCAAAGCTTGCCACCGTGCTCGTGAGGCGGCCCGCGACGGTGCGCAGAACCTCGTCGCCCACCGCGTGACCGAAAGTATCGTTGACACGCTTGAAGCTGTTCAGGTCTAGATAGATGACGGCCACTTGCTCGTGCGCCCGCGCAGCGGCTTCGAATCGCGTGCCCATGAGATCGATGCAACGCTGCCGGTTCGGCAGGCCCGTCAACGTGTCGTAGTACGCGAGCCGCTCGATATGCTCGGCCGCCGCGGCGTTGCGCAGGATGTACTCCAGGCGGCGCGGCAGCAGGGCCCAGTTCACCGGCTTCGAGATGAAGTCCGTCGCGCCGGCTTCGAACGCGCGGCGAATTGCGTCCGAGTCCTGGTGCCCCGTCACGATGACGATCGGCACACTGCTGAATCGCGGCTCGGCGCGCAATCGCCGACACACTTCGTTGCCGTCCATCAGCGGCATGTCGACATCGAGCAGCACGATCGCGACGTCGTTCTTCAGCGCGGCGTCGAGCGCCTCGGCGCCGTTGGCGTAGGTGAGGCCTTCGAGGCCAACCTCGGCCGCCGCTTCGCCGAGCAGCATGCGCCCCAGATCCTCGTCGTCCGCGATGATGGCGAGCCGGCTCTTGGGCAGCATTGGTGTGCTCATGCGCTGGCCCGCAGGCGTTGGCTCTGCAGTGTTTCGAGTAGCGGCATGTGTGCGGCGTGCAATTCACGGCACATCTCGCGGGCGCGTGCGCGGTCCGCATTCAAAGACTGACGCTCGAGATTCTTGACGTGCTGCGCGAAGGCGAGCGCGCCGACGTTGGCGGCCGCGGACGCGAGCCTGTGGGCAACGGCAGCGGCGGCGGCCAGATCGTCCCGTTCGAGTGCCGTGTGCAGCTCCGCGAGCGATTGCGTTGAGCTCGCGCGGAACAACTCGACCAGCTTCGAGTAAAGGTCGGCGTGTTTGCCGCCGCGCAGCTGGCGCAGCGCCGCGACCGCGCCGGCGTCGACGGTGGCGAGTAGCGCGGGATCGATCTTGTCGATAACCGGATCCGCTGCTTGCACGGGCTTCGCCGGACCGTCACTGCCGCGCACGAGCCATCGGCGCAGAAGGCGCGCGCAATCTTCGAACGTGTACGGTTTGCTCAAAATATCGTCCATGTCTGCCGCGAGGCACTTCTCGCGGTAGTGGCCAGCGTCGTGCGCTGTCAGCGCCACGATCGGTGTGCGTGCGCTCGCCGCGCGGCCCTGTTGCTGCCGGATCAGTGCGGTGGCGGCGAAGCCATCCATTCCCGGCATGCTCAAGTCCATCAGGATCAAGTCGAAGCGTTCCGCGGCGATTCGCGCGACAGCATCCATTCCGCCGCTGACCCACACCGACGTGCAGCCGAGCGCAGCCAGATATCCTTCCGCGACGGCCGCATTCACCGGTTCGTCTTCGACGAGCAGTACATGGCCCTTGAAGAGCGTGCTCTCCGGCGGCGCGGGCTCCGGATCCGCGGCGCGCGGCGGAGCACCCAGCGCGGAGGCGAATGCCTCGCGCAACGCGATCCGGTGAACCGGCTTCAGCACGATCCGTTCGTCGGGCAGCAGCACGCGCAGCTGCCGTGCGTCTACTTCGGCGGCAGACGCGATCACGACGAGCGGAACAGAAGAGGAACCGAACGACGCGAGCAGCGAATTCAGAGTGTTCGGATGGCTGCCCGCGTCGACCAGGACGACGTTCGCATCGTCGAGGTCGGCGTCATCCGCCAACACCTTGAGACCGAGTGACGACGCATGTCGCGCGAGAGACTCGGCGAGCGATGGGCGCCGCGAGAGGATGCGCACGCGTCCCGCCGCGAGGTCCTCCGGCTGCGGCTCGATTGCCGCGCCGAGTGCCAGCGGCAACGACAAATTGAACGTGGAGCCGATCTGCGGCTGGCTCTCGACCGTGATTCGGCCCGCCATGAGGTCGGCGAGCTCGCGGCAGATCGAAAGCCCCAACCCCGTGCCGCCGAACCGGCGCGTGGTCGTCTCGTCGGCCTGCGAGAAAGGCTCGAAGATCTTGCCGACGGCGGCCGCGTCCATGCCAATGCCGGTGTCCGACACTGCCAGGCGCACCATTGCCCGATCCGCTTCGATGGCCTCGAAGTCCGCCTTCACGACAACTTCGCCTCGCTCGGTGAACTTCACCGCGTTGCCGATGAGATTCATCAGTATCTGGCGGACGCGCAGCGGGTCGCCGAGCAGTACGCGTTGAGTAGGAGCGGCTGGACACACGATGAGCTCGATGCCTTTCGCTTCGGCCGCGCCGGCGAACAGGCTCGTGCATTCTTCGAGCACTTGGCCGAGATCGATTGGCAGCGATTCGAGCGCGACCTTGCCGGCGCGAATCTTCGAAAGATCGAGCAAGTCGTTGACGATTTGCAGCAGGATCTTCGCCGATGACCGGATCGTCTTCGTGAGATGCGACTGAGTCGGCGATAGCGTCGTGCGGGATAGGAGCTCCGTCATGCCGACCACGCCGTTCATCGGCGTGCGCAGCTCGTGGCTCATGCGATCGAGGAAGTTGCTCTTCGCCTGTGCCGCTTCGGCGAGCTGTTGGTTGCTCTCCAGAAGCTCGCGCGTGCGCAGCTGCACTTCGGATTCGAGTCGGTCCCGCGCTTGTGCCATCTCCTGGAACTTCCGCCGGTGCCGGTGAATCCGCTGCGCCGCGAGCCCGAGCAGTGCGAACGCGTAGATCGCGTACGCGAGCGGCGAAGCCCACGGTGCAGGGTCACGGTGGATCGTGAGCTTGAACGGCGTGGTGCTCCATACGGAATCCGAGTTCGCGGCTCGCACCTCGAGCACGTGATCGCCTGAGTCCAGATTGGTCAGCGTGACGCGGCGCTGGGCCCCGAGATCGATCCAGTCATCGGTCAGGCCGGTCATGCGATACGCGAGCCGGTTGTGTGCCGGTGACGTGAAGTCCAAGACTCCGAAGTCGAGCGAGACGATCGTGCCGCGATAGTCGAGCGCCACGCGATCGCGCAGCCAGAAAGGCGTGTCGCCCGTCGCACGCACTCCGAGCACCTCGACGCTCGTCAACGCCACGCGCGGCGGCTGCGTGTTCTCCGATAGCGTCGTCGGGTCGAAGATGTTGAAGCCGCCGGGGCCGCCGAAGGCCACGCGGCCGTCGTGCAGCCGAAAGGCAGCGCCGAACGAGAACTCTTCGCCCTGCAAACCGTGCTCGCGGTGATATGTCTTGATGGCGCGTGTCTCGGGATCGAAGCGCATGAGACCGGCGTTGCCGCTCAACCAAAGTCGGCCTCTGGCATCCGGCACGATGCCCCACAGCGTGTCGCTCGAGAGCCCGTCGGCGCGCGACAGCACCTGAAACTGGATCGCGTCGGGTGACGCACCGGGATCAACGACGCGCGCGAGCCCTCCGCCGTCGGTGGCGACCCACAGGCGGCCATCGCCATCGACCGCGAGCGCATACACGGTGTTGGCCGGCAGCGTGGCCGGATTGGCGGGATCGTTGCGAAACACTTTCAGCACGGTGCCATCAGCGCGCGCGAGGTCGAGCCCTCCGCCTTCGGTGCCGAGCCACAGGTTGCCGCGTGCGTCCTCGACCATCGCCGTCACGTTCGGCGCGCTGACTTCGCCCGACGCGGAACCATACGGGAGCTGACGAACCGTGCGCGTGGCGGGATCGAGCACGTTGACGCCGCCGTCGAACGTGCCTATCCAGATCTCGCCACTGCGTGATTCGAGAACGCTCAAGACGCCGTCGACGGCGAGCGAATGCGAATCGCCCCGGCGCACTGGAATGGACTCGAGCTGGCCGTTCGGCGTGAGCACCTTCAACCCGCGACCCATCGTGCCGATCCACAGCGCCCCGCGGCCGTCCTGCCGCAGCGACGTCACGGGCGCGTCGCCGATCGGATTTTCGCGACCAATGAGTTTGCTAAGCGGCGTGGCGATCCCGGAGCCGGCGTCGAAGCGAACTAACCCGGCCGCGAGCGAGGCAATCCATACGTTGTTGTCGGGAGCGTCCGCGAAGGCAGTGACGGACTGATTTTCGAGCCAGGCAGGGCGGCGTCCCCCGAGCTCCCAGCTGCGAGGGTCCCAGCGGCTGACGCCGCCAGTGCGAGTGCCGACCCACACGAGCCCGGCACGGTCCTGATACAGAGACATGACGAACGAATCGCGCAGCGACGCGCTGTCGTTCGCGTCGTGTCGGTAGTGGCTGAAAGTGCGCGAGGAGCGGTCGAGCAGCGCGAGCCCGTCTCCCGTGCCAACCCACAAATGCCCCGCCTGGTCCTCGAGAATGGCGCGCACGTTGTCGCTGCCGAGAGAAGCCGGCTTCTGCGCGTCGTGACGGAACGTCTCGAGGACGTGGCCGTCGCGATCCATGCGCACGAGACCCTCGTTGAACGAGCCGATCCAGAGCGCGCCCGTCTGATCCTCGAGCACGGCCGAAATCTTTTCGTCGCGGAGCGCGTCGACGCCGGGTGGACCGACGCGAACCAGCGTTTGCGTGTCGGAGCGCCAGTGCCGGATGCCTTTGTCCGTGCCGATCCAAACGTCGCCCGCGCGATCGAGTGCGAGCGCCGAAACATGATCACTGCCGAGCGACGCCGGATCGCCGTCGCTGTGACGCAGGTGCTCGATGCGCCCCGATGAAGGGTCGAGCACGTCCACGCCTGCGTCGAACGTGCCGATCCAAACGTATCCACGGGCGTCGATGAGCACCGTGCGCACCCGGTCGCTCGCGAGCGAGCTCGCGTCGTTCGGGTCGTGTCGATAGCTCGTGAAACTGTCGCTGCGGCGATTCCACTTCGCGACACCGGCGTCGTTCGTCGCAATCCAGAGATCGGTGTGCGCGTCCTCGACGATCTGCCACACGTAGTTGCCGGGCAGCGAGCTCGGCTCCGTGCGCGACCGCGCGTAGCGATACAACTCGTGCCCGTCGTAGCGCACGAGGCCGTCTTCGGTGCCGAGCCACACGAACCCCTGCGAATCCTGCAGGGTCGTCATCACGGTGGCCTGCGGCAAGCCATCCGAGGGGGTGAGGTGTTCCAGAACGAGCGGAGGGGCGTCGGCCGCAGCGACCGAAGCCCCGAGCAGGTACAGCAATGCAGCGGCCACGCGCGCCCGCCGCCCGCCGCTCGTTCGTTCAATCGGTGTCACTCTTCGAGTATCCGCGAGCGCCTTGGGTGGCGCGTTGATCGGCTTCCGGAATCAGGCCAGAGTGCGGGCGCGGCGAGCCGGAACTGGATCACAGTCTCGCTACGGGCACTCCCGCTACTGGTTCGGCACCCACGTTGCGATCGAGGCGGGCTTCGTCGCAGGCGGATTCTGCGGCGCGCCGTTCCACCACGTGAGGCTGCGGCTCCAGGTGTAACCGCGGCTCCACGTATAGCCGCGCGACCAGGTGTAGCCGCGGCTCCAGGTGTAACCGCGCGACCACGTATACCCGCGGCTCCAGGTGTAGCCCTCGCTCCACGTGTAGCCCTGATCCCACGGATAGCCGCGCGACCAGGTGTAGCCATCCGAGCCGAGCGTATCGCCCCACGTCGCGCCGCCCATGTCCATGACGTAGTAGTTGCCGTCGTCGTCCTGATTCGCAGGGCCGCCGAAGTGCTTCGTGCCTGCGATGTCGGCGTCGATGTCGAGACCGCCGTTCGCGCAGTTCGCGGCCGAGCTGTTCGCCGCCTCATACGCGTTGATGAGACCCGCGCCCTGCTGGAAGACGCTGTACGCGAGCTTGCCGTTCGTTTTCACGGCGGGCCGCCCAGAGGAGAGCAACCGGCACTTCACCGCATCCGGAGTCAGCGAAGGGTCGTCCTGCAGCAACAGTGCGACGACGCCGGTCGTCACGGCAGCCGCCTGCGACGTGCCCGACATCGTGAACAGCTGGCGCAGCGCGTCCACCGAGGCCGGGTCGATGTACGAGAGATAGCTGCTGCTCGACATCGACGCCTTGATGTGGCCGCCGGGGGCGACGACTTCGGGCTTGACGAAGCCTTCGTACGTCGGGCCGGTCGAAGAGAACGACGCGAGGCGATCGTCGGTGAAGTCGAACGGCGTTTCGTTGTCCGTCAGTGCGCCCACCGTGATCACATACGGCACATTACCCGGGACGTTGATCGTCATCGGCTTCGGGCCGTCGTTGCCTGCCGCCACGACCACGACGATGCCGGCGCGCCACGCCGCCATCACCGCCTGGTTCAGCGGGTCGTCCCAGTAGTACGACTGGGGCTCTGCGCCGAACGACAGGTTCAGCACGCGGATCTTGTATTTCGCCTTGTTCGCGACGACCCAGTTCAAGCCTGCGATGACGTCCACGTAGCGGCCGGCGCCCGTGCCGTCGAACGCGCGGACTTCTACGAGGTTCGCCTGCGGTGCGATGCCTTGATACGCGCCGTTCAGCGCTTGTGCGCCGCTGGCGGCGATCGAAGTGACGTGCGTGCCGTGGCCGTACGGGTCCGTGGTCACACGCCCCGAGCCGCCGTTCGTCACGTCGATCGATGCGAGGATACGGTCACCGTAGAACTGAAACGTGTCCTGCCAAAGCCCCGTATCGAGCACGGCGATCGTGATGCCGCGGCCGGTGATGCCGTCGCACTGCAGCTTGTCTGCGCCGATCATTGCCGGATAGTTCGTCTCGTACGCCAACGGCAATGAAGCGAGATTCGTCTTGTCCTGCAGGCGCGTCGCGGCGCTCACGACCGGCGAAGCGACTGCGCTCACGACGGGGTTGCAGGCCGCCGCCGCGACGACGGGCGCGGCCACGGTTTGCACGGTCTTCACCAGGGCAGTCTGCGCGAGTTTCGTGTTGACGTTGTTCAAGGCGTCCTGCAAGCCGCCGATCAGCGTGCCCTGCGTGCTGAGCGCTCGATCTTCGTAGACGTGCACGTGCGAATCCGCTCGCAATCGAGCCAGCTGCGATTGCGTGAGCGATGCTTCCACCGCATTGATGATGTCGAGGTCGCGGCCGGGCGCGGCGCCCACGCGGCTGACATGCGTGCGCGCGGCTTCCAGCGTTGCGCCCTGCACGATGTAAGAAGCCAGCGCTTCGGCCTGCGCCGTGTGGGCGGCTATTCCGGTCATCGCGACCAGGAGTGCGGGTATGAGCTTTTGCATGGTTCTTCTCGGCGCGAGAACGATGGGCGTATTTGAAGGGTTTCTGGCGAGGAACGCGTTGGCGCAGACGACTGCGACCCCCCGTGTTTTGTGACACGGGTCTCATAACGCAGGGGTAAAACGAGGCCCCATGCGGGGCCGGGCGCGCGCGAGCTAGGCGGACTCCGCCACCGGCGGGAGCGCGCTCATGGCGGCGTCCAGGCTGCCGTAGAGATCCCCAAGCCCAAAGCGGCAGCCGAGATCGAGGAGGGCGGTGCGCTGCGCAGCGTCATCGACGCCGGTGGCGATGGGTGTAAGACCGAGTGCGGCGGCCATGGCAATGCCCGCGCGGCACACGTTGTGCGCGACCACGTCGCTGCGGAGAGCGGAGACCCACGCGCGATCGAGCTGCAAACCCCAGATCGGCGCGCGAGCCAGCGAAGCCAACGAGCCGGCGCCGCGCCCGACCTCGTCCACAACGAACTGCACGCCGAGGCGGTGCAGCGAACGGAAATCCACGGAGTCGCGCGCGACGAAGACCTTCTCGGCGACGCGCAGCTCGAACCGCTCGGGTGGCACGGCCGCGTCCGACAGGAAGCGGTGCAGATCGGTAACGAAGTCTTCGTGAAGCACGTGATCGCGCAGCGCGCCGAGCGAGATGCGCACGTCCGAATCCGATTGCGTGCGGAGCGCCTCGAAGTCCTGCGGCAGGTGCTCGAGCACGCTGCGCGACAGGCTGGTCGCGAGACCCGTGGTTTGCGCCACGCGCAAGAACTCCGCTGGGCGAATCTCGCCGCGTAGCGGATGCAGCCAGCGAACATAGCCCACCCACGCGACTCTGCGCCCGCTGCGTAAGTCGTGCCGGCCCGTATAGCGCAGGCGAATTGCGCGGCTTGCGATTGCGTCGCGCAGCTCGCGCGCGATGTCGATGCGCGCGAGCGATTTCAGCTGCAGCGTATCGCTGAAAAAGAAGATGTTCTTGGAAGCCGCGCGGCGCGCTTCCGCGGCGGCGGCGCGCGCGTGGTCGAGCAGCACACGCGGGTTCGAAGCATCCACGCCGAGAATGCCGACCCCGGCATACGGCGTGAGCCGAAATTCCGCGTCGCCGACGACGATGGGCTCGCGTAGGCTCGCGGCGACACTCGCGACGCACGCTTCGATGGTATCGCGGTCCGCGCTGTGCACGACGAGCGCGAGCAAGTTCTCGCCGAGCTGGCCCACGTACCACTCGGCCGAGCTCTCGGGTCCGCTGCCGAGCGGAAGTCGCGAAAGCGCGGTCGTCATGATCTGCTCGGACACTCGCGTCGCGATGATCTCCGCGATGTCCGCGATCTCGTCGACGTAGACGACGGCAACGGCGAGTGGGCGCTCGCGCAGTGCCGCTACCGAGATCGATTCCTTGAAGCGACGCAGAAAGCCGCGGCGATCGAGCCGCAACTGCGGGTGTTCGCCCGTCGACGCGGCGGCGTCACCCCCTTCGCTGCCGAGCACGGGCCGAATGACGCACGTCGCCCGGTCCGGCCCCTGCGGAGTGACGCGAATCTCGTAGCGCGTCTCGCGCTCCTGGAAACGGCCTTCGACCGCGGTGCGGTCTGCGATGGCGTTGCGCGTGAGCTGGCGGATGAGCGCCGCGGTCGACGCTGACCACGCGGGCACGAATCGCTCACGGTTCGCTGCGTCGCCACTGCCAAGCTCGGCGACGGCCCTGCCGCCGGCATGCGCGATCGGCGTCCCGTCGCGTTTCACGAGCAGAACCAGGTCGGGCAGCGCGTCGATGAGCTCAGGCTTCGACATCCGCCCACTCTAACGAGAAGGTGCCCCGCGAAACCTAGACGCAAGTAGAATTTCGCGTATGGCTGAACGGCGCTGCTTGAACTGCGGCATGGTCGCGAACGCGTTGCGGTTCGACCTCGACCAGGTGCCGCCGCGCCTGCGTTGCACGAAGTGCGATGAGGCCCTCTACCAGCAGCAGGATGGTCGGCTTCTCACGCGCGACATCGCGCACGGTCGCGAGACCGTGGCCCGCGCCCGCGAGAAGCTCGACGAGCTGCTGCTCGACGGGTGGCGCGGCTACTATCGCGGCGTTCGCATCGTCGTCGGCGGCGGCCTGATCCGCGAGGAGGTGCTGGGACAACTACGCTACTACCGCGAGCGTGGCGTGGTGCGCTCCTACCGCGAGGACAGCCCCAATCGCGGCGCCATCGTGGTCACGTTGCGGGACTGAGGCGAGGGCCTGACCGCCGCGTTGCCCGGTCAACCCGTGGACCCTGGTGTGACGGCCAGCGTAGGATGCTGAGCGAATATCACCTGGGGGAATTCAGTGAAGTTCACTCGACGTTTTTCGGCGGCCGCGGTAGCCGCGAGCCTCGCAGTCTCGCTTGCCGCGCCCGTCATGGCGCAGCAAGTTGTCGATCCCGGCTTCAAGAGCGTAGGGCGCGGTGCGCCGGTGGCGGGTGCGCTGCCCGCGATTACGCTGCCGCTCGGCCCTCGGGCCGCAAACGCGGATCCCGCGGAGGTGCAGCGAGGGCTGGAAGCTGTGAACAAGGTTGGTTTCGTCGGGCCGTTCGCCTTCGGTCCGTTGCGCATCGTCGCCGCACAGGACGGCAACGTGCCGGCGGGTGTGCAGGCGTTGCCCGTCGACCTCTTCACGTCGAAGGACTTCTACTCGGATCGCGCGCTGTGGACCGACAAGCGCTACTTCCGCTGCAACAGCCCGCTGTCGCTCGAGTCGCAACGTGGCGCCATCGGGGGGGGAGGCGGGTTGATCGGTAAGGATCCGCCGCGCACGGCTGCGTGGGGATATTGCGATCGCGATTACCCGCGCGAAGGCATCGTGAGCCCATACAAGTTCAAGACGGCGCAGGAGCACTACGAGGCGCTGCTCACCGAAACGAAGAAGCGCGGCGGCCCCACGCAGCACACGTACAAGACGGTACCGGGTGAAATCAACGGCCGATACGCGCCGGGCGGCTTCTTCGACAACTGGTATTCGGCGATGCTCAAAGTGCAGCTGCCGACCGTGCTCTCGGTGCTGACGCCGGAATACCAGAAGCGCTTTGTTCAGGACATGTACCACCAGGGCAACACCAACGCGCCGCAGTGGCCGTCGCAGTACTGCTGGCCCGAGGGGTTCATGCGGCGCTGGTACTCGGCCGCGATCCAGTTCCCGCAAACCGTGATCGTGACGCCATCGCTGTTTCACATCGAGGCGGGCGTCGCCGACAACTTCATCACGAACGTCCATGTCGGCCGCACCTTCAACATGGAGGACGTGGCGAAGGGCGGAGTCCCGCGCCTGGGTCCTGCCGTGCCGCGCTGGTACGGCGAAACGATCGGGTTCTGGGACAAGGACGCGTTGATCACGTGGACGTCGAACATCCAGGGCTGGGCCGGCCACGGCGTATTCGAGTTCTCGAGCAAGCTGCAGACGATCGAGATCTACACACCGGTGCGCGACAAGAAGGGCAAAGTCACGGCGCTGAATCACGAGTCGGTGTTCTACGACCCCGAGGCGTTCGTGGAGCCCATCCGCATCGTGCGCAACTACGCGCGTCTGTCCGGCTTCGAGCAAGGCGATCCGCCGCCGTTCATCGAGTGCATTGCCACAATCTACCCGATCAAGGGGCACTCGACGCCCGTAACGCCCGGCAGGGTCATCGAGTTCGAAGTGCCCGACATGTACGGCCGGCCGTGGGCGCAGATGTGGGAGAAGTACTTCGAGCAGGGCATGAAGCGGCCGGAGCAGGGCGATATCTTCGACTTCAGTAAGAAGTAGAGGTCAGCATGAGCCACGACCACACGCCGAAGTGGAAACACGAAGGCGTGCGCGTCGTGCGCTCGAGCGAGCTCGACATCAACACGCCGCAGACGCCTGGCATGAGCCGGGCGGCCGCGATCACGACCGCGCGCACCGGAGCGGAGAAACTCTGGGCCGGCACGGTCACGATTCATCCGAAGGCGAAAACGGGCGCGCATCACCACGGCCCCGTCGAGAGCGTGATCTACGTGGTCAGCGGGAAAGCCCGCATGCGCTGGGGCGAGAAGCTCGAGTTCGTGGCGGAGGCGGGGCCCGGCGACTTCATCTTCGTGCCGCCGTACGTTCCGCATCAGGAAATCAACGCGTCCGACACCGAGCCGCTGTCGTGCGTGTTATGCCGCTCGGGCCAGGAGCCCGTCGTCGTGAACCTCGACATCCCCGTCGTCGAGAAGCCCGAGGAAGTTCACTGGGTGGATAACATCCACCCGCCGCCGAAGTCGTAGCGAGCGGTTCGCTCGCTCGTCCGCGCTATTTCTGCGCGCTGCCGGTCTCGGTGGGGACCCACGCGCACTTCTTCGCTTGTCCCAGCTGAAAAAGCTCGATGGCACGCGCTGGCATATTCACGCTCGCGGCCTTCGCGCCGCCGAGTTGCTGTGAAGCCAATGCTTGCAGCGCCACCGCGTCGACGCCGCCGCGACCTTGCATTGCGTTGGCCGCGACAGCGGCGTTCGCGACGGCGCCGGCGCCGCCACCACGGCTGCCGCCAAGGGCACCGGCCATTTGCGTCGCTGCGCCGATGCTCGCGAGCTTGTCGCCGCCGCCGAGCGCGCCCAGGTTACCGAGCGCGCCGGCTGCGGCACCCAGATCACTGCCGCCGCCTCCGAGTGCTCCGGTCGCGGCGCTGACCGCGCCGGCCGTCGCGACCGCGGCGCCGGCGCCACGACCGCCGCCGAACGCGCTGCCAAGGCCGCCCGCAGCCTGGCCGAACTTCTTGAACAAACCGCCGCCTTTTTTCTTGCCTTCCTCGGCGGCCGGCGCGTCAGCCGCTACAGCAGCCACAGCCGCCTGCGCCTGTTCGCCCGCGATCTGCGGCTGCGCCCCAGCGCTCGCGGAGCTCGACATCAAAGGCCCGATTTCGGCCTGGAGTTGATCGCAGCTCATGGCCGCGTCCTTGGCGCCGTTCTGCGCCAGCGCCGGAGCCATGACGACGACCGACAGGGCAATCAACGCGCGCATGAAACTCTCCTACTATTCGTTGTTCTAGTTGGGGGTGAGTATGGGCCGGAGTCTGCACCCCCGTTTGCAGGCGTGCAAACGGACCGCCGCGAGCTACCGCTTCTTTGCCGTGGCATACACCTCGATCCACGACACGTTGGTGCAGCCAGCCGTGCCGTGGCCTCCGCCGGGCATCAAGTCGACATAGCCGACTTCGTCCACGCGGCTCAAGTCCGGGTTGTTCACTTCGAGCTTCACGATCACTTTGTCTGGATCGAGCTGGAACCAACGCTGGTCGTCGAACGTGACCTCGGACACCACGAAGTTACCCGTGAAGCCGTTCGTTCCGACCATGCGCCGCTGTGGGCTCTGAAATGTCTGGCTGCCGACGAGGAGCATGCCATCCGCGAGCTTCACTACGGGGTGCAACATGTGCAGGTTTTCCGTGCGCGTGCGCCAGCGCATCCGCGTGAGCCCGGTGAGATCGAGGTACGCGCCTTTGTGCTTCAGCGTCAGCGCTACAGGCGACGTCGTAAATCCATTCCACACGTCCGCAACGCCGTTGTGCGACGTCACCTGGATGTTGGCCGCATCCGGGCCGTAGAGCTTCAGCTCGAGATCCTTGTTCGTGAGCGCTGCCGACGTGATGCGGCGGTTCTCGTCGGTCAGCGGGCCCGTGTGCGGAGGCTGTTGCCACACCTCGCGGAACAGCAGCGGCGGCGTCTCGGCATCGTGCTCGAGAAAGCCGGGATTCGTGCCGTTCGGCTGCGTGGCTGCGGGGGCTTGCGCGAGCGCGGTGTGCCCCCACGCGATCAGCATGATCGGCGCCGCAGCGGCCAGCGCGCCACGAAACCAGCTACGAGTGTGAAAACAGTTCGACATCATTTTGTTCCCCCGGATTGCAAGCTGACAGACGCGCGGTCGTTGCCGTAGTGTGCGCCGTCGACCGTGCGATGCGACAGGTACACCCAGCGCCCGTCGCGTTTGGCGTACACCTTCTCGTACCACACCGAAAACCAGCGGCGCCCTTCGGGCGAGCCCGGGATGTGACCGACGTAATGGCCGTACGTGACGGCCACGTCGCCGTGCATCTCGACGGCTTGCACGTCGATGTCTACCGCTTCATAGATCTTGCCGCTGACCCGCTTCATGAAGCTCGTTCGATCGTCAGCGAGTCGCGGTGGGTCGCCGTGCGTCCAGTCGTCGCCGTGCACCATTACGAAGTCGGGCGCGATGGCTTTGTCCACGTAGGCGACGTCACCGCGCACGATCGCTGCGGCGATGTCGCGCTCGAATGCGAGTACCTCGGCGCCGGCGGCCGATGCGATCGTTTCGTGGAGGTGCGCCGCTGGAGGTGCTTGTGCGAACCCGGTGGCGGCGACGAAGAGCGCGCCCGTGATAGCGGCGAAAGACGTCACTCGGATCGCGTTCATGCTACAGACCCCCCGGCTTAGCGCGCGCCGCCAGATTTGAGCACGCGGCCGTGTACCCGTCCAGCGGCGTGCACTCATCGTACACTCGCGGCATGACCAAGACCGCGGCGAAGGCCACACGTGCAACCAGATTCCTCGAGCAAGCGGGCGTCGCGTTCACCGTGCACGCTTACGACTATGACCCGAGTGCGACCCGCATCGGGCTACAAGCGGCAGCCGCGCTTGGCGAGCCGCCAGAACGCGTGCTGAAGACGTTGATGATTTTCGTGGACGACAAACCTGCGTGCGTGATCGTGCCCTCGGATCGCGAGGTGGCCATGAAGAAGCTCGCCGCCGCGTTGGGCGGCAAGTCGGCGCGGACGATGCCTGCCGCCGATGCCGAGCGGATTTCCGGCTACAAGATTGGTGGCATCAGCCCATTCGGGCAGACGCGTGCCATACCCGTGGCGATCGACGCGTCGGCCCTGGCGCATGACGCCGTGTACGTCAACGCGGGTCAGCGTGGCTGGCAGCTACGGCTCCGCCCTCACGACGTCGCTGCGGTCCTGCGAGCGGTCGTCGCGCCCGTCGTCGCCTGAGCGCGTCAACCGCTTCGAAAAGAACCATGCAAGAAGCAGCAGCGCGAAGCCGCTGAACACGAAAATGGGCGCGTAGCCAAACGCGGCGATCGCGCGGCCGAACAGTGCCACGCCGAACGCCTGACCGCAGAACAAGCTCAACGCAAACGCCGATATGGCAGTGCCGCGGGCGCGCGGGTACATCGCCGTCGCTTTGGTTTGCAGCGTGTTGTGCAGCATGTAGAAGCCGAAGCCGCCGAGCGCGCACAGTGGCCCGGTCACCTGCCACGCAGGAGAAAGTGGCAAACACTCGTAGAACACCAGGAACACGACTGCCGCGCCGAGAACCAAGCCCACCTCTCCCAATCGCCGCAGCAGCTTGCGCACGAGCATTGTGTACAGCAAGCCACCGATGCCGAATCCCGCCAGCATGGCGCCGATGATCAGATACGAGAGATCGAAGGTCTCCTTCAACCACGCGCCGATGTAGGCAAAGCTTCCATAGAAGAGGGCACCTTCCAGGAACACGGTCAGCAGAACCGTCCGCACCCAGGGGACGCTCAGAACTTCCTGATACGTGCGTAAGAAGTGCTCGTCGATGTGCGTAAGCGGAGGATTGCCGGTGCGGCGCTCACGCAGGTCGAGCCGAAGCAGCGCAATGGCCACGACCAGAAATGTACCCGTGAGCACGTAGAAGACTTCGCGCCAGCTTAAGAACTCCGCCACCGCGCCGCCGAGCGCCGGCCCAAGAATCTGGCCGCTGACGCTGAACCCGATGAAGCGCGCGAGCGTCGATTGACGGTGCTCGTACGTGGTGTGGTCGCCGATCCAGGCAATCGAGACCGGAATGATGCCGGCCGCGCCAATGCCTGTGATGAAGCGCAGCACCGTGAGCGACGTGAGCGTCGGCGCCAGCGCCGAGCCGAGCGAGCCCAGGCAGGCAATCAGCATTGCTACCGCTACGGTTCTGAGCCGGCCCACTCGATCACCGAGTGGGCCGTGGACTATCTGGAACAATCCGTAGGAAAGAGTGAACGCGGTGACGACGATGGACGCTACCGTGGGGGCGACTGCGAAATCCTCAGCCAGGGTTGGCAGCAGCGCATCGAACATTCGCAGGTTCGCGCCGGAAATGAACGCGGCGCTGGCGAGGAATGGGAACGCAGGGATCTCGCGAGTGTTCGTCAACCCATCGCCTGCGTGAGTGCCTTCGTTAGACGCGCCACCGTGCCGTCTACGTCGCCGAGCTTGTCGAGCCCGAAGAGACCGATGCGAAACGCACGGTAGTCGGCGGGCTCGCCGCACTGGAGCGGCACGCCGGCTGCGACCTGTGCACCGGCCTTCGCGAAGCGCGGCACCATGTCGGTTGCTTTCGTGTACGAGACGACGACGCAAGGCGCCTCGAACCCCGCACCCGCGACGCTCGGCAAGCCGCGTTCCTTGAATAGTGCGCGCACGCGCCGGCCGAGCTCGAGCTGCCGCTCACGCAGCTTCTCGAAACCGAACTTTTCCGTCTCGATCATCAGGTCGCGCAGNNTCCATGATCTTGAGCCACTGCGCGAGATCCAGCGCAAAGCTCGAGCTCTTCGTGGCGGCCACGCGCTCCCGTGCGCGCTCGCTCAACATCACGAGCCCGGCGCCCGGCGTGCCGGACCAGCCTTTCTGCGGCGCGCTGATCAGCACGTCGACTCCCGTGGCCTCCATGTTCACCCACAGCGTGCCGGAGGCGATGCAATCGAGCACGAACAATCCGCCGACAGCGTGCACTGCGGCGGCGACGCGCTTCAGGTAATCGTCCGGCAACAGAATTCCGGACGCCGTCTCGACGTGCGGCGCGAATACGACGTCGGGCCGCTCTTTGGCGATGTGCGCCTCCACTTCTTCGATGGGCGCGGGCACCCACGGTGAATCCGTGGCCGTGCCCGTGCGACGCGCTTGCAGCACCGCGGCAGCGGCCGGAATGCCGCCGGTTTCGAAAATCTGAGTCCACCGGTAGCTGAACCAGCCGTTGCGTAAGACCAAGCAGCGTTTGCCGGTGGCGAGTTGCCGCGCGACCGCTTCCATGCCATACGTGCCGCCGCCCGGCACGATGGCGACCGAGCGCGCGCCGTAGACCTTCTTCAACGTGGCCGAGATGTCGCGCATCACGGCCTGGAAGC
>PMCP01000043.1 GCA_003155415.1 Gammaproteobacteria bacterium
TTCAGCTTCGCGTACGCGCCCTTGCCCACGACGCGCGAGGTGACTTCACGGTAGCCGCCGTGCTCGCCGGCGTTCTCGCTCAAGATCTCGACGGTCCACCCCTGCCGCTCCGCATACCGGCTGTACATGCGGAACAGGTCGCCGGCGAAGATCGCAGCCTCGTCGCCGCCAGTGCCAGCGCGCACCTCTAAAAAGAGGTTCGCGTCGTCGTCGGGATCTTTCGGAACGAGGTGCAGCAGTAGCTTGCGTTCGAGCTCCGTGAGGCGCGCCACGAGCTGCTTGTGCTCGTCGTCGGCCATCGACGCCATCTCGGCGTCGTCGCTATTGCGCAGCACTTCGGCGGCGGCGATGTCGCGCTCGAGCTGCTGATGCGCGGTGAAGTCGACCGCCACCTCGTCGAGCCGTGCGTACTCCTTCGAAAGCTCGCGAAAACGTTCCTTGTCGCTGATCGTGGCTGAGTCGCCGAGCAGCCGGCTGACCTCCTCGTGGCGTTCGACGAGCTCCGTGAGCTTGGTGTGCAGCGACTCCTTCACTTGCTTGCCGTCTGGAATGGGGGCGGCAGGGTGCGCTGTTCCCGCGGAACACTCAAGTTGTACTTGTCGAGCGAGCGTTTGATGCGTTCGAGCAAATCGCTACGCACGGCTCCGTAGTTCTCGGTGGCGACCCAAGCACGAACGGCGAGCGTGACGGCGGCCGGCAGCACGTCCTGCACCACCACTTCGGGCGCAGGCATGCGCTGAATGCGCGCTTCGGCCGCCGTGATGGCCGTGATGACGGCTTTGGCCTGCGGAATGTCGGCGTCGTAGCCGATCGGCACGATCAAGTCGATGCGCCTCTGGGTCTCGGCGTTGTAGTTCGTGATCGTGCCGCTGTACACGAGACTGTTCGGCACCGTGATCACGCGGTTGTCCGGCGTCTTCAGCGTCACATTGAATATGCCGATCGTATCGACCACGCCGCCCGTGCCGGCCGCGTCGATCTGATCGCCCACCTTGAAGGGCCGGAACATCACGAGCATGACGCCAGACGAGAAGTTGCTGAGCGAGTCCTTCAGAGCCAGGCCAACCGCGAGGCCGGCGGCGCCCAGAATGGCCAGGAAGTTCGTGGTCGGCACGCCGAGTGCCGAAATAGCCGTCAGGATCACGAACACGAGCAACGCGGTATACGCGAGGTTGCCGAAGAATCCGCTCAGGGTTTCGTCGGGGCCCACGCGTTGCATACCGCGACGCAGCCCGTTCGAGAGCGCGCGCGCAATGATGCGGCCGACGAGGAAAATGGCGAGTGCGGCGAGCACTCGGCCGCTCCACCCCATGACGAACGAGCTCACCTCGTGCAGGTCGAACCAGTCGGCAAGCAGTGTTTTGAGGTCGTTCATGTGCAAATTGTCGAAGAATCAATCAGGGTTCACAAGCAAGCAACCGCCGGCACGGCCGCGGAAAACGTGCATCACGCAGCATGCACAGACCTGCTCTCAGGTATATTGACCCCATGACGCGTGCTCCTTTTTGGCTGCTCGCAGCCTGCCTCGCCGGGTGTGCGACGGCACCCATCGCGGACAATGGCGAACGGCAAATCGACGTCGATTCGCACCTTTTGCTCGGTGACATCGCGGCCGAGCGCCAAGACTTTCCCACGGCTGCCAGCGAGCTGCTGTCCGCCGCACTGCTCTCGGATGAGCCGGGAGTGGCCGAGCGCGCGACGCGCATGGCGCACCAGCTCGATCTCACGGACATGGGCCTCAAGGCGGCTGCGCGCTGGCGCGAGCTGAACCCAGAGGACGAACGCCCCGCCTGGTTCTCCGGCGTGTTCGAGACCCGCGCCAACCATCTCCCGCGCGCCGTCGCCCAGTTCGAGGCGTTCATCCGCGCCATGGACGATCCCGCCACGGGTTTCGCGCTCGTGCTGGAAGCGCTCGTGGACGAGCCCTATCCGCGCGCCGCCACCTCGATCATGCAGGCGCTGAACATCACATTCCCGGACGTGCCGGCGGGGCAATACGGGCTCGCGCGGCTCGCGCTGCGCTCGGGCGACTTCGACGTGGCCTTAAAGAACGCAGAGGCCGCCAGCAAGTCCGATTCCAATTGGCTCGAGGCGCAGCTCCTGTACGCGCGCGCGCTGCTCGTGGCCGGCCGCACCGACGACAGTCTCGCGATGGCCGGAAAGCTCGCGGAGCAGCATAAGGAAGTCGAAGTTCAGCTGCAGTACGCGGAGCTGCTGCTGTCGGCCGGCAAACCGCGCGACGCAGAAACACGGCTGAACGACATCCTCAGCACGAACCCGGGCCTCGCGGAAGCGACGCGCGCGCTCGCGTTCCTCGCGATGACCGAGCAGCGCATACCCGACGCCAAGCGCTACTTCAACGACCTGCGCGGCGAGCCGCGCTATCGCAGCGAGGCGTTCTATTACTTGGGCCGCCTGTCCGAGACCGAAAAAGACTTCTTGAGCGCGACGCGGTCGTACGGTCGCGTAACGGATGGCACCCACGCCGTCGAGGCCCAGATGCGCACCGCGCGCATCATGTTCACCGAGCAGAGCGACGGCAACGGCGCCATTCGCCACCTGCGCGACTTCGGCGAGGCGAACCCGCGCTTCGCCTCCGACATGCTGGTCGCGCAGAGCCAGCTGCTGCTGCAGATGAAGCAGCCCGACGCGGCAATGAAGCTCTTTGACGACGCGCTCGCCGCCAAACCCGACGACCCGGCGCTGCGCGCGGCTCACGTGCAGCTCTTTGTGATCCTGGCGCAGGATGCGCAGGAGCGCCGCGCGTACGACCAGGCCGAGCAGCTACTCGGCCAGGGGCTCGCGCGCTACAAGGACAACAGCTCGCTGCGCTATACGCAGGCGCTCGTCTACGAGGACCAGGGCAAGAATAGGAAAGCCGTAGATGTTCTCGAGAGCCTCGTGGCACAGAACCCGGACGACGCCGCGCTATTGAACGCGCTCGGCTACCTGCTGACCGACCAGTTCGGTAAGCACGCCGAGGCACGCGGCTACATCCAGCGCGCGCTCGCCATGAACCCGGACAGCGCAGCCATCATCGACAGCATGGGCTGGGTGCTCTACAAGCTCGGTGACTACCACGGGGCGCTCGACTACCTCGAACGCGCGTACCGACTCGAGCCCGAGGCCGAGATCGCGGCACACCTCGTGGTCACGCGCTGGCACTTGGGCGAACGCGACAGCGCGCGCGAGCTGCTCCAGAACGCATTGAAGCAGAGCCCCGACGACCGCCATCTGAAAGAAGCCGGCGAGCAACTTCGCGAATGACCCGCTGGCTGCTGCCCGCGATCGCCGTGCTCCTGCTCTCGGCCTGCGCGCAGGTTCCGCTGGGTAGCGACCACCTGGGCTACGACGCACGGCGCGACGCGCTCACCCGCGTGGATGCGTGGGAGATGCGGGGCCGGCTCGCCGTGGACACCGGCGGACGCGCCTTTCAGGGTAGCTTCGCCTGGCATCAGCGCGCGGACATGCTCGACCTGGCCGTTCGCGGCCCACTCGGTGCCGGCGTGCTGCACGTCGCCGGCACGCCGAGCAGCATGACGTTCACGGCCCGCGGCGACACCCGCACGCTCACCGATCCCGAAGCCGATTTGTCGGCGCTGCTTGGCTGGTGGCTGCCAGTCGGCAGCTTGCACGCGTGGTTACTGGGCCTGACGGATACGAAGTTTCGGGCCAGCAGCGAAAATGGCACGGACGGCACGCTCGCGGCCTTCGAGCAGCGCCAATGGCGCGTGACGCTTCCCACCTACCAGCTCGCGACCATTCCAGGCCACACGCCGGGCGTGCTCGTGCCAAAGCGCATCGATCTCGCGCACGGCGAGCTCAAGCTTCGGCTCACGATCGACGACTGGCGACCGACTAATCCTTGAGAGATCGCGACGCGCCCCGCAGAATAGCGCCGCCGAACAATAGGATTGGGGCGTAGCCAAGCGGTAAGGCAGCGGGTTTTGATCCCGCCATACGTAGGTTCGATTCCTACCGCCCCAGCCAGTCGCGCCATTCTTCAGTCAGGAGCCGGACCTTGGACCCGATCTCTAGCGTGATTCTCTCCGGCAAGGCTCACCCTGCGCTCGCGCGCGACATTGCCTACCACCTCGGCCTCCCGCTGGGGCGCATCGCCGTCGGCCGCTTCAGCGACGGCGAGATCAGCATCGAGATCATGGAGAACGTGCGGGGCCGCGACGTGTTCATCGTGCAGCCCACGTGCCCGCCGGTGAACGAGAACCTGATGGAGCTCCTGATCATGGCCGACGCCTGTCAGCGGGCCTCTGCGGCGCGGGTCACGGCCGTGATTCCCTACTTCGGCTACGGCCGGCAGGATCGCCGCCGCCGGGCCGCGCGCGTGCCGATCACGGCCAAGCTCGTCGCGAACCTGATCTCCACCGCCGGCATCGATCGCGTGCTGTTCGTCGACGTGCACGCCGACCAGATCCAGGGCTTCTTCGACATTCCCGTCGACAACGTCTACGCGTCGCCCGTGCTGCTCGGCGACGCCTGGAAACAGAAGTACCGCGACATCGTGGTGGTATCGCCCGATGTCGGCGGCGTCGAGCGCGCCCGGGCGCTTGCAAAACGGCTCGACGAGGCAGGTCTCGCGATCATCGACAAGCGCCGCCCGCAGCCCAACCAGGCGGAGGTCATGAACGTGATCGGCGAGGTGGCCGACAAGACCTGCGTGCTGATCGACGACATGGTCGATACGGCCGGCACCCTGTGCCAGGCCGCCGCCGTCTTGAAGCAACGCGGCGCCGTGCGGGTCGTGGCCTATATCACCCACCCGGTGCTATCCGGCCCGGCCGTGGACCGCATCAAGGCCTCGGATCTCGACGAGGTCGTGGTCACCGATACCATTCCCTTGAGCGAAAACGCCAAGGCCTGCCCCAAGATCCGCCAGCTTTCCGTGGCCGAGCTGCTGGCCGAGACCCTGCGCCGGATCAACGAGTCGGATTCCGTCAGTTCGCTGTACCTCGACTAGCCGCCCCTGATAAGATGCGCGGCTTCCTGGAGGTACCTACTCGTGAAAGCCGCATTCGAACTGGCCGGAGAGCCACGCGCGCAGCTGGGCCGCACTAGCGCCCGCCGCCTACGCAAGGCCGGCAAAGTCCCCGCTGTCATGTATGGCGGCGGCGAAGCCCCCGAATCCCTGGTGCTCGACCACAACACGCTCAAGCATCAGATGGCCCGCGAGGCCTTCTATACGAGCATCCTGACGCTGAAGCTGGGCACGAAAGCGCAGCAGGTCGTCGTTAAGGCCGTGGAGCGCCATCCCGCTCGGCCGATCATCATGCACATGGACTTTCAGCGCGTCCGCGAGGACGTCGAGATCACGCTGAACGTCCCGATCCACTTCCTGAACGAAGCCGAAGCCAAGGGCGTCAAGGACCAGGGCGGCGTGGTCAACCACGTGCTGACCGACGTCGAAGTGCGTTGCTTGCCGCGCTTCCTGCCGGAATACCTCGAGATCGACATCATGCCTCTCGAGTTGAACCAGATGTTCCACCTGTCCGACATCAAGTTGCCGGAAGGCGTGACGCTGGTAGCTCTCGCGCATGGCGACGATCAGCCGCTGGTGGCCATCAACCCACCGCGCGAAGAAGAAGTCGAAATTCCGGTCGTGGCAGCTGCAGCCCCGGGCGAAGTGCCCGCGACGGCGCAAGCCGAGCCGGGCGCAGAAGGCGAAGCCGCAGCCGGGGATGGCAAGGACAAGGACGCCAAGGGCGGCGGCAAGGCCAAGGGCGGCAAGGACAAAGACTGAGACGCCTAGTCGATTGTTCGCGTCGTGCGAGGCCGCCTTTCGGCGGCCTTTGCATTCACGGTGTCAGGTTTTGACCGTTTATGGCCACGAAGATCGAGTTGATCGTTGGGCTCGGCAATCCTGGCGCGGAGTACGCGGCCACGCGACACAACGTGGGATTCTGGTTCGTCGACCTGCTCGCCGCCGAGAACGGCAGTCGGTTCTCGACCAACCGCAAGCTGAAGGGCGACACCGCCGAAGTTTCGATCGCAGGTCACAAGCTCCGCTTGCTGAAGCCCAGCACGTACATGAACCTCAGCGGTGAATCGGTCGGTGCGGCGGCCAACTACTTCAAGATTCCGCCCGAGCACGTACTCGTGGCCTACGACGAGCTCGATCTCACGGTGGGCCGCGTGCAGCTGAAGTTCGAGGGCGGCGCCGCAGGCCACAACGGCGTGAGCAGCGTGATCGAACACCTGGGCGCGAAGTTCTGGCGCCTGCGCTTTGGCGTGGGCCACCCGCGCGATCGCGAGCGCACGGCTGACGACCGTAAGCAAGTCGTCGATCATTTGCTGAAGCGCACGGCGGCCAGCGACGAAGTGGCGATCCGCGAGACATTGAAAGAGGCCGCGGCGATTCTGCCCGTCATGCTCGACGAGGGCTGGGAACGCGCCAAGAATCGCCTGCACACGAAGAAGGAGACAACCTAGGTCATGGGCATCAAGTGCGGCATCGTCGGCTTGCCGAACGTCGGTAAATCGACACTTTTCAATGCGCTCACGGCGGCCGAGATCCCCGCGGAGAACTATCCGTTCTGCACGATCGATCCGAATGTCGGCGTGGTGACGGTGCCCGACCCGAAGCTCGACGCGCTCGCGGGAATCGTGAAGCCGGAGAAGGTGGTGCCGACCGTGGTCGAGTTCGTCGACATCGCAGGGCTCGTCGAAGGCGCGTCGCAGGGCCAGGGGCTCGGCAACCAGTTCCTCGCGNNATCCATGTCGCCGGCAAGATCAATCCGCTGCACGACATCGAGATCATCGACACGGAGCTCATGCTGGCCGATCTCGATACCGTGCAGAAAGTCTTCCAGCGCGCCGACCGCGCGGCGAAGGCGAACGAGAAGACCGCGGTCGCGCGCCGCGACGAGCTGCAGAAGCTGCTCACCGCGCTCGAAAACGGCCAGCCGGCACGCACGGTCAAGCTCGACGAGCACGAAGGCCCCGAGATCCTGAAAGAACTGCACCTGATCACGGCAAAGCCCGTGATGTACATCGCGAACGTGGCGGAGGACGCGACGGAGGACAATCCGCTCGTGGCGCCGGTGCGCAAGCTCGCGGCCGAGCAAGGCGCCGAGTTGGTCGTGATTTCGTGCGCGCTCGAGGCCGAGCTCGCACAGTTGAACGACGCAGACCGCGGCGAGTTCCTCGCGAGCCTCGGCTTGAAGGAACCGGGGCTGAACCGCGTGATCCGTGCGGCGTACAAGCTACTCGGTTTGAAGACGTTCTACACCGTTGGACCGAAGGAAGCGCGCGCATGGACGGTGCGCCACGACGCGACGGCGCCGCAAGCGGCGGGCGCGATCCACACGGACTTCGAGCGCGGCTTCATCCGCGCCGAGGTGATCGGCTACGACGCGTACATCGCGCGGCGCGGCGAAGCGGGCGCGCGCGAGGCTGGCGAGCTGCGGCTCGAAGGCAAGACGTACGTGGTGCAGGAAGGCGACGTCGTCCACTTCCGGTTCAACGTCTAGTCGGCTTCGGCGCTGAGGCGTTCTTCTTCCGTCCCGGCGGCGCTACTACTTCGTCGCGATTGACGCTTCGCGCGCGCGCCCGCACCGCACCGCACCGCAACGAAGAATCGCGCGCTGCGAGGCAGTCGATTGCGAGCCCGGCGACGCGCACAACGAGTGGCGTCGGCGTGTGAGGGCCCTCTCGGGAGCGTCTGCGCACAGGGATGTGCGCAGCCGAGCCNNGAGGGCCCTCGCACGCCGGCGCCACGGCTGGCACCACCCGCAATGCGGGCTCGCCTACGAACGTGCGCGCTATTCGACGGTGGCGGTTTCGATCATCGTCGGTTTGACAGGCAGCGAGGCGAGGTAGGTGCCGCCGTCGGCCCAGAGGCGGCCCTGGTCGAGACCGCCGCTGGGGTCGCCGACCTTCGCGAAGCGGTCGACGACGTCCATGCCGCTNNATGAACACCTGCGTCGAGTTCGTGTTCGGCCCGCCCTTCGCGAACGCCAGCGTGCCGCGTTCGAGCGAGAACAGCGTCGGGTCATCGTCGAAGTTGCGGTTCTGCCAATCTTTGTGCGGCGAGCGCCAGTTCACGCCGAACTGCGCGACGAACCCGGCGACGACGCGCGAGACCGGCGTGTCATCGTAGAACCCCGAGCGCACGAGCTCGAGGAATCGCTGGGCCGCGTGCGGCGCTGCCTGCGGATACACCTCNNAGCGGTGCGATGTGAATCGTCGGGCCGCCACCCTGCGCCGGTAGCGCTTGGGCCGAAGCCTGGTTGGCGGGTTGCCCCGGCGGCGAATTCTTGGACTGGCAGGCCGCAATGGCGCTGCCCACCAGCGCGACTGCGAGGCATCCGAGGGCAATGGTTCTCATGCGACGGCTCTCCGAACGTTCATAACCCGTCGCATTCTAAACCATACGGCTCACGCGACCGGAGCGCCGGAGCNNGCGCCGGAGCGCCGGAGCGCCGGAGCAACATCGATCAATCGTCGCGCTGCAGCAACGGTTCTATCTGCTCAGCCGGAACCGGCCTGCCGAACAAGTACCCCTGCAACGTATCGCACTTCATTAGACGCAACACGCGCGCCTGGTCTTCGGAATCAACTCCCTCTGCCACGACATCGAGATCGAATGAATGAGCCAAACCAATCATCGTCGAGACGAGCGTCATGTTGTCGGGGTCCGTCAGCATGGACACGACGAAGGACCGATCTATTTTGAGGGTGTCGACGGGAAGCTTCGCGAGGTAACGCAGCGACGAATAGCCGGTGCCAAAATCGTCTATCGCGATCTTTATGCCGCTCTCGTTCAGCTTTCGCAGCCGCTGCGTGTTCTGCTCGATGTCGGCCATCATCACGCTTTCCGTGATTTCGATCTCAATCGGCGTGTCCTTGATCGCTGCGCCGAGAACCGAGAACACCATATCCGGAAAGTCACCGTAACGAAGTTGAATGGGCGATACGTTGACGGCGACAGGCACGGGCCGCAGTCCCCGCTTCTTCCAGGTCTTGTAGTCCTCGAGAGCCTTCTCGATGACCCAGCGTCCGACGTCCAGGATTAGCTCGCTCTCCTCGAGCACCCTGATGAACCGGTCCGGCGCCACGATGCCGTTCGGCGACTGCCACCGAAGCAGCGCTTCGAGCCCTACGAGCTCTCCACTCTTCGCGTCGATCTTCGGTTGGTAGTAAAGCAGGAATTCTTGGCGATCGATCGCTACGCGCAACTGTTGCTCGAGGGCAAGATCATCCGTAACGCGCGAGTTGAGCTGCGGGGAGTAGAACAGAAATCGCGCGCCGGACGTGCGTGCACCCATGAGCGCCGCCTCGGCGTTCCGGAACAACGTCTCGCCCGTGGCACCGTCGGCAGGATAGAGGGCGACGCCTGTCCGCGCCGACACGCGTATCTCGTGCTCCTCGATCATGAACGGCTGGTTCAGGGGGGCCAGGATCCGTTCGCGCAGAATCGTGGCCGCCTCGGTATCCGTCTTCAAAGTGGATACGCCCACTGCGAAGGTGTCCGCGCCCACGCGCCCCAAGTAGTTCGGCTCCGGAACGGACTTGCGCAGCCGCTCGGCGACGGCGGCGAGCAAGCGGTCGCCCACGTGGCGTCCCAATGAGTCGTTCAGATTCGTGAATCGGTCGAGATCGGCCAGGAACAGAGCCGCGCGCTGGGGCCGGCGATCGAGCATCTGTGCAATGCGCTCGCCAAACAGCGAGCTGTTCGGCAGATCGGTCAACGGGTCGTAGTAGGCGAGGTAGTTCAGCTGCTCGTCCTTGTCGATGTATTGAAGCGCAAACGACACATCGCCAGCGAGCTCGCCCAACAACGCCGTCTCCGCTTCGTCGAACGGTTCGAGCTCTTTGCCGTAGATCGCGATGAGTCCGGCCAGCTCGTCGTTGGGCAGTAACGGGAGATACGCGAGCGATAGACACTGATTCTCGAGCGCCCGTTTCGCGACCGGACCGAGGGCTTCCGAGGGCAGCGCGCGCAGATCGCCTTGCGCGACGATTTGCTTCCGTTGCCAGTCGGCCAGCGGCCCGTGCTTGCCCACCACGTACGACTCCGCCGCCGCGATCGTGGTTGCGTCCAGGCCCCGCGATGCCGCGACCTTCACAGCCCCATCGGCCTGGAACAAGCCAATCCACGCGATCGGAAAGCCGCCCTCGTCGTGCAGGATTCTGCAGGTCTCATCGAGCAAAGCGGCGCGGTCGTGCGTGCGGACGATCGTCGAATTGATGTTGCTCAGTACGCGCAGGATTCGCGACAAACGCTTGATGCTGAGCTCCTGCTGCTTCGATTCGGTGATGTCCTCCGCGATGCCGGCGACTCTGTACAAGGTGCCCGACGCATCGTTGATAGGGAATCCCCGGGCCTTTATCCACCGAAGCGTTCCGTCCGGCCGCACGATGCGGAACTCGTGACCGAAGGAACCTGGACCTCCAACGCTTGAGTTGACTTCGATAACGGCGGCCCGGTCCTCCGGATGCACCGCTTCCACCCAGGCCTGCGGGTTTCCGTACACATGATCGACGCTGCGCTGCCAGATGCGGGAGTACGCCGGACTGACGTATAGCGTAGCGCCGGTCTTCGCATCCAACAGAAAGAACACCTCGTTGATGTTCTCCGCCAGCTGTCGAAACCGGAGCTCGCTTTCGCGCATGCGTTCCATCGCGTCGCGACGCTCATCGATTTCAACTTCGAGAAGCCCAGCGTGGCGCCTGATGCGGTCGAACAGCATGAGGCCTTCGTAATGGCTGGCCAGCTGAGCCGCGAGAATCTCCGCGAGCTGCGGGTCGCTCCCGGCGACGACGCTCGCTTCGACGCGTGAGGCCACGTAAAACCAGCCATAGGTACGGCTGCGGGTGGCGACGCGCGCGGCGAGCAGGTTCGCGATCGGCGGATGACTGGCTGGCAGCCCGATGCCAATGGGGTCGACGTCGCTCTCGAAGTTGCGCACGCGGCCATCGCGCAGCAGGTCGCCGAGCATGCCCGCGACGTGTGCCAGTTGCACGCGTAACCCCGTCGTCTGCTCGGGACTTAGCCCGCTCGCAACCAGGTCCTGGACTCTGCCGTCTTCGTCCAGGATGCAGGCGACCGCTACCTTCGCATTCAAGACGTTGCACGCCGCGCGGCAGAACACCTCGAGCAACTCTGTCGGCCTACTTCGGCCCGCGAGATCGGCGCCAAGCTCGATGACGGTGGCCAGGCGCATCGCAAGCGCCTGCGCGCTCAAGAACGACGCCTCGACGCGGGTCATGATGTGATTCAGCCGCTTCGCTTCGCCGTTGAACGGCGCACCGAGCTCGTCCACGGAAGTGCGCAAGTCAGCGTGTAAATCTCCGAGCTCACGCAGGTACCGCACCTGAATCTCACGGGTCGGCGGCTGCCGCGGCGGACCCGCAGTCTCGCCGCTGTCTGCGGATGCGAACGTCATGAGCGGCAACCCGAGCTCGCCGTGGATCGCGTCGAGCACGTGCTGGGGATCGGAGGGCTTCGGCAGGACCGTCGTCACACCGCAGCTAGCGGCGAGATCACGCGCCTCGGAGATCCGGTAAGTCGCCGTGTAGAAGATCACGGGGATGTTGTGGAAGTCCGCACTCGCGGCTACGCGCTTCGCGAACTCCACTCCGTCCATACCGGGCATGAGGATGTCGGTGATCGCGATATCGGGTAGCGCTTGTCGCATGAGATCGAGGGCCTCGGCGCCGTCGGCGGCCTCTCGTACGGTGTGGCCCGCGTAGCGTAGAAGTGTCGCGAGAAAATCGCGGTTTATGGGCCAGTCATCTATGACCAGGATATCGGCCATCGCTATTGCTCCGCCGTGCGACGCTCATTCATAAACGCCTCCAGTTGCTGCACGAACGTCGTCGGTTCGATCGGCTTCGAGACATAGCCATTGAACCCCGCCTTCAGGAGTTGCTCGCGATCGCCAACCATCGCAGACGCCGTCACGGCCACGACCGGCGGTATGGCAATTTGCGCCCGGCTCCGTATCGCGGCCAGGAACTGGAGACCGTCCATCTTCGGCATGTGCACGTCGCACACGATGAGATCAAAGGGCTCGCGATCGAAGGCCCGCACAGCGACCTCGCCATCCGGCGCGGTTACGACGTCGTGACCGAAGGACGTCAGGAGATAGCGCATCAGCTCGAGATTCACCTCGTGGTCTTCGACTACCAGTACACGCGCCATGCTACTCACTCCGGCAACGACAACTCGAACGTGCTGCCGACGCCGACGCTGCTGTCACATGTCAGCCGGCCGCCGATCAGAGCCGCGAGTTTTTGCGACAAATACAAGCCCAGTCCCGTGCCTTCGTGGCGTCGCGTAGAGGACGAATCGAGCTGCGTGAATGCCTGGAACAGGCGTTGGAGATTCTCCGGGCTGATGCCGCAACCGGTGTCCTTCACGGAAACGATCCGGGATGCGTTCTGCCCGACGACGTCCCGGCGCGCTTTGACGACGACTTCGCCGGATTCCGTGAACTTGATCGCGTTGCCGACGAGGTTGATGACGATCTGACTGAAGGCGCGGCGGTCGGTGCGAAGCGGCGGCAAGTCGGCGGATTTCTCGAGCCTGAAGCGTATTCCTTTTTTGTCGGCCAATGGGCGCAACGAAGTCGTGACCTCTTCGATGACGGCGTCCACATCGACGTCCTCCATCATCACTTCACGCTTGTCGGACTCGATCTTCGCGAGATCGAGCAGATCGTTGATCAACGACAAAAGGTGTTTCGCGCTGCTCTGAATGATCCCAAGCTGCCGCGCTTGATCCGGAGTCAGCGGCCCCGCAAGCCGCATCATCAAGGTACCTGTGTAGCCGATGATGGCGTTCATCGGCGTCCGCAGCTCGTGCGACATCGTCGCCAGGAATCGATCCTTGGCTGCCGCGGCGCTCTGGAGCTCGAGATTCTTCTCGTGCAGGGCGCGCTCGATCACGCGCCGGTCCGTGATGTCGCGGATCGCGCTCGACACTAGAACACCGTCTTCCGTTTCCAGCGGGCTCAGACTGATTTCCACGGGGAACTCGGTGCCGTCGCTACGCAACCCGAACAACTCCTGCCCCTCGCCCATCGCACGCGGGCGCGGATCGGCGAAGAATCCCGTTCGAAGCGCCGGATGCCGTGCGCGAAGTCGGTCCGGCACCAGGACGTCGACACTTTTGCCAAGCAGGTATTCTTTCGAGTGACCGAAGAGGCGCTCGGCCTGACTGTTCACGAGCACGATGACGCCGGTGCGGTCGACGATGACCATGGCGTCCGGCGCGGACTCGAGCAAGCCGCGGAACTTCTGTTCGGCCTTCTTGCGTCCGCTGATGTCGCGCACGGCGCTCATCACGACCGTGCCCTCATCCGTGGCCAGAGGGCTCAGGCTGATCTCGACTGGGAATTCGGTTCCGTCCTTGCGTAGCCCGTACAACTCGAGACCGGCTCCCATCGAACGCGTCCGGGGGTGCGCGAAATAGTTGGCGCGATGTCCGACATGCGCCTTACCGAAACGACTCGGCAGCAGCGTATCCACAGACTGCCCGCGCAGCTCGCCAGGCAAATAGCCGAACAGACGCTCCGCCTGACCGTTCGCAAGCACGATTCGGCCGGCGGGGTTCACCATGAGGGTTGCGTCAGGCGTTGATTCGAGCAGCACGAGGTACTTGCCCTCGACGAACTTCACGTCACGCAATAGTTTAAGATCCGTGACGTCTTTGAACGCCCAGAGGACCACGGGCGGCTCACCTGCAATCCGCCGAACGGATACATCGAGATTGAACAGGGAGCCCCCCTGACGCCAGTGCACCGCTTCGTAGGTCGCGGCGCCGGTGTCGAGCGCCGCGGCTAGTCGTTGCCCCGCGGCCTCACGAAGGTCGGCCGGCGCAATCAGCTCCTGTAAGCGCTGGCCTGAAGCAAGCTCCCGCGAGTAGCCGAACATTGCTACGGCGGCAGGGCTCCAGTGCACGATTTCGCCGGACGTCGTTGTGATCACTACGGCGTCGGGATTCTCGTTGAGAATCAGGCGTTCGTAGTCTGTCGCCATTTCACAGCGTGCCTTGCGCGGTCAGCAACGGCGCTTCCCCGTAGCTTCGCCCCAAGCGGGCGAAACGATTAAGGCTTGTGACGGACGTCACACCCTGCTCGTACCAGATTCAAGAACGCTACTCATGCTAACGACTAACGGGCGAAACCGCCACGCTTGCGGTGGCATTCACCCCGGGGCGGCCTTGCATGCACTTCTGGCACTTCTTTCCGAATCACGAGACCGGCATGGAATTGACCGGATCGCACGACTTCGGGTTGGTCGCCATCTCGCTAGCAATAGCGGTGCTGGGCGGGCTGGCTGCGCTTCCCGTGGTCACGCGCCTGCGACTGGTGAGCTCGCCACGGGCACGCCGGCTCTGGCTTGCAGCGGGCTCCGTGGCGATGGGCTGTGGCATCTGGGCAATGCACTTCACGGGCATGCTGGCTTTCGACCTGCCTATGCCCGTCACTTTCAGCCTGTTGCCCACTCTCGTGTCGGTGTGCCCCGCTGTCGTCGGTAGCGCGATCGCGCTAACGGCCATGGTCTCAAACGGCCCGACACACCGATCGATTCAGCTGTCTGCCCTCGCGTTTGCAGCGGCAATTTCGACGATGCACTTCGTCGGAATGGAGGCCATGCACGTCGAAGGCGCCACGATGGGCTACGATCCGCGGCTGTTTCTGCTGTCGGTGGCGGTGGCGTACGTGCTCGCGTTCGCGGCGTTACACTTTCGATCCACCGTCGAAGCCTCGCGCACTGCGATGACCCGCCGGATCCCTCGCGTCTGGATGGATCCGATCGCGGCGACGGTCTTGGGTTGCGCAGTGGCCGGCATGCACTACACCGCCATGGCGGCCGCGACGTTCATCTCGGACCCCAGCGCGCCGCCGCACCCACACATCGGTGCGGTTTCGCAGACTACGATGGCGCTCGCGATCGCCATCGCCTTCGCGTTGATCGCGTTTCTCACGATCCTCGGTGTCACCGTGGATCGAAAACTCAGGGAAGCCGCTCAGAAGATCAGCGACGATCGTCTCCAGCATCGCGTCGTCACGGACAGCATGCGCGACGGCCTCATTGTCGTGACGGACGACGACTTGATTGAGTCGCTGAACCCCGCCGCAGAAGCAATCTTCGGGTACAACCCCAAAGAGCTACTGGGCATGCGAATAGATCGGATCATGCCGAGTGCGCGAGAGGAACTCGAGGCCCTCGTGAACTCCCATTCCGATGTGGAAGGTCTACATAAGAACGGATCTCCAGTCTCGCTCCAGGTTACCGCGCATACCATGCGCGTGGGCCGCGCCGCGGTAACGACTTTAATCGTTCGCGCGCGCGACGAGATGGAGGTGCTCGAGCGCCACATGCGGCGCCTCGCAGCTGCCGTCGAATATACAGACGAGGCTATTGCAATAGTCGACGTCGATCTCAGAGTGGTCTACGTGAACCCGGGATTCGTGCGGCAGTTCAGGGGCAACGAGCGAAGGTTGCTCGGCAGTGAAGCATGCACCGCCTTCGGGATAGACGCGGACTCCAACGCGTATCGAAGTATCAAAGATGCACTCGGACGCACGAGAGTCTGGCAGGGTCGGCTCGTTACGACCGGTCGCGATGGTCATGAACGTCAGATCGATGTCTCAATCTCGCCGGTCAGGAACGACATCAATCTGGTAACGAATTTCGTCGCATTTGTGCGCGACATCACGGAACAACTCACGGTCGAGCAGCAGCTGCACCAGGCGCAGCGACTCGAATCGGTCGGGCAGCTCGTGGCGGGCGTCGCGCACGAGATCAGCACCCCTGCGCAGTTCGTGGCCGACGATATCCGTTTCTTGACCGAAAACTTCGTGGCGCTACTACGCACACTGCGCGGCTACCACGAGTTATTGCAGCCTGGGGCTGCGGCCAAGAGCCGTGACGAATTCCACGCCACCGCCCGCGCCCTGGACAAATCCCTCGATCTCGATTTCATCGGCACGGAGATTCCGCGGGCACTCGCGGAGGCCGAGGAAGGTGTGTCTCGTATAGCAAACATCGTCCGCGCGATGAAGGACTTCTCTCATCCAGACTCGGGCGCCCCCGAGCCTGCAGACATCAATTCCGCCGTACGTAACACCGCGATCGTTTGCCGTAACTACTGCAAACAGGTGGCGGAAATCGAGTTCGATCTGGCGAACGACATACCGCTCGTGCCTTGCCGCATCGCGCAGCTAAATCAAGTGTTCTTGAGCTTGATCGCCAACGCGGCCGATGCGCTCGCGGATACGGCCGCCAACAACGCCAAGGGCCGAATCGTCATCGGCACGCGACTCGTCGGCGACCAGGTCGAGATCACCGTACGCGACAACGGCCGTGGGATTCCGGAGCGTCTAGCGCCGCGAATCTTCGACCCGTCCTTCACCACCAAGAGCACGGGAAAATCCACGGGGCAGGGGCTCGCAGTGTCGCGCGACACCGTGACCAAGCATGGCGGCACGTTGACTTTTGACTCGCTGCCCGGCGTCGCAACCACGTTCCGGCTTCGTATTCCACTCCACCCTATCGCACAGGCCGCGCGCCGCGTCTCCTGACCCGCGCGGCACGCTTCATCGCCCTGCTCGAGCTAGTGAGTCAGCTCGTCGCGAATGATCTTGCCGCCCTTCATCACGAATTTCACGCGCTTCAACTCGGTGATGTCGGCGACTGGATCGCCCGCCACGGCGATCACGTCCGCGAACTTGCCGCGATCGATGGAACCGACGCGGTCTTTGACGCCCATGATCTCAGCGTTGATCACCGTTCCCGCCTGTATGGCACGCGCCGGCGTTAACCCACCGCGTTTGACCAGCGCCTCGAAGTCAAGCGCCTGAGTGCCGTGCACGTAGGTGGCGCCGTCCGCGCCGCTGCCCATCATGATCTTCATGCCCTGAGTCTTCGACGCCAGGGTGACAGCCCCAGCAAAGATCGTGCTCATGCGGTACTTGCCGCCGGTGCTCTTGTCGTCGTTGTCGTCCATGTACGGTTCGATGTAACGCTGCAACGTCGGGTCGTAATACAAACCCTTCTGCACCATGAGCTTCGCCTGCTCCTGGTCGAGCCCGAACGCGTGCTCGACGGTGTCGCATCCCGCCACGATCGCGTTCTTCAGGCCCTCGCCACCGAACACGTGGCACGCCGTCTTGTGGCCGAGCTTATGCGTTTCATCGATCAACGCCTGCAGCACCGCCAACGGATACGTCGTGACGTACTGCGCCGTGCCGTCCTGCGTAAACGAATACGCGCCGCCCGGAAACAGCTTGATCCAGTCGGCGCCGTGCCCGATCTGATCGCGCACGGCAGCGCGAGCCTCGTCGACGTCGCGCACGATCGCGGGACCCAGCGGGTTCGGGGGCACGCTGTAGCCCGGCTCTTCCCAGCGAATCCCGCGAGTGGACACCTGCGCGCGCGGCCCGTCGATCAGCCCCTTGTCGATCGCTTCGCGGATGTCGATGTCGGCATAACCGTTGTCATGGCTGCTCATGTCGCGAATCGAGGTAAAGCCCGCGCGCAGATCGGCCTGCACGTTCTGCACGGCGATCAGCGTCGACAGCTCGCGCGACATGCCAGGCCGCGGCGTGTTGAACATGTGCGTGTGCGCGTCGATGAGCCCCGGCAACACCGTAGCGTCGCTGAGATCGATGATTTGCGCGTTCTCCGGGACTTTCGTCTGCTCGGCCGTCCCGATGTCAGTGATGCGGTCGCCCCGAATCACGATCACGCGATCGGTGAGCACCCTGCCGCCGTTGCTGTCGAACAGCCGGCCCGCGCGAATCACAATCGTGCGCGGCGGCGCGGCACACTGCGTAGCGAACGCGTCGATGCCGAAGCACGGCTGGGGCCCGGCGCCGCGCCACGGCGCGCCGGGCCCGCCGGCTTGTGCGTGCACGGCACCCCCTACCGCGCACAACGAACCAGCCGCTACGAGCATCGCGACAATCGAGCGCATGCGAATCCCCCATCCAAGTTCGGGCGATGCTACGCCGTTCGGGAAGCGCGACGCTACTGGTAACTGTTGTCGCCCAGCATTGGAAACGCACACCAGCCAAGCACCATAAACAGCAAGACGTAAGCCCAGGCCTGCAGCGATTTCGACTTGGACCTTCGACCCATCACGGCCAGTGACAGCACGGCGATGAAGCCGATGGCGTTTTCCAGCGCGACCACTACCGTGAAGTACCGTCCCTGACGAGCCAACCCGTCGGCCCACTTGCCGAACCACCAGTACCCATCGAGAGTGGCCAACAGGGTCGACACCCCGAGCACGTAGGCCCCAAACCAACTCCGTCGGAACGTCAGCGAGAACGTCGCCACGAATATCGTCGGCAAAAACAGCAGATATCCGTAGCCAACGAAGAAGAACAACACGAATGTCGTAACGGGGAATGGAACCAGCGGCGTTACGTTATCGGTGAAGGGCGCGATCGCCGACGCCAACAGCGTCAGGACCGCGCCCCTCACCCACCCTATGCGGATTTCGTTCATTCTCCCCCGCTATGATTCAGTTGAATGCCGACGCCGGAACAGGCACGCCCCAACCCACGAGCCACGTGAAATTCCCTGAATCAGGGATTGCCGGCGCCCGACCACCGGTCGCGTTCAAGATACCGTGCGTGTAGCTTGCGCAGTTGTATCCCCCGGAGCCAAGCGACGGAATCAAGTCGTATTCGAGACTCCCGTCGATGTACCGGCTGTCGGCGGCGAGCAAGGCCAACCAATACGCGTCGTTCGACGAGAAGGAGGGCGGCCGAACGACCTCGGCCACGGTCATCATCAGCGCAGGCGCATCCGCTCCCCACCCTTTCTCGCTGATTAGCCGGCCGTCGAAGAAAGGGCTCGGGTCGGAGTCGTACGCGCTAATGGAGCGATACACGCTGGCCGGCGTGGTGTCCTCGAGCGCCACGTGCAGCGTCCACTTCGTTCCCAGCTCCCGCTTCGTGACATAGATCGCGCCCGGCACGCGCGGCACCTGGGCCGGCGCTTTGACGGTACGCACCTCGTCCGCGCTCGCGCGCCCGATACCCAAAATCGACCAGAACACTTCCATCGCGCGGCGAGCGTCGGCGTTGGTGTGCTCGCCCGTTGGGCCCAGCGCTTCTTCCATGCGCCAGCCGCCGATTGTGGTCTTGAGCACCCCTTCGGCGGCTCGATCTATTGCGTCCACGGCCGCCGTGGGCGACGTTTGCCCGCTCTCTGCCTTCGCCGACGAGTCGGCTATTGCGACGGCCGCGCTCGAGAACTGCGAATAGTCCTGGTAGTAGCCGCTGACCACTTGATTGAAGCCAAAACAACCCGTGTTGGCATAGAGCGGATCGGAGTATGAAGTTCCGCACGTGGACCAGGAGTACACGTAGAAGTAGTAAACGTACGGCGCGTTGTTCACGAAATAGTTCTGGTCGACTTCGTAGTCGAGCATGTTGCCGACGAAGCGCAAGAGATCGGCATCCACCGTGCGCATACCTTTAGGCGCAGACGCGAATGGGGCGCCCGGCGAGAACACGATCAGATTCGCTGCGCCGGGAACGGCGAGCGCGCTTGCAACACCCTTCACCGTCACATCCACGAAACCGTCCACATTGATGTCCTCCACCGCTACTTGCGCGGACGACACCGGCCACGCACTGGCGGTGGCCGCCTGCGCGGCAGACGGCGGGACCAGCACGTACTGCCCCGGCGTGGCCGTTTGCTGCACGATGACCTTGTCCAGCACGCCGTTGTTCGGCACGCCACCGGACACGCGTTGAATGAACAGGTCGCGGCGTCCGTCGTAATCGATGTCGCCGACGCGAGTCTGGTACTGGTAGTTGCGCTGCGACAGCAGCGGATCGAGAGGGGGTGCGGCGCCAACGCTTACGGTCACTTCAGCGCTGTACTCTGTCATGTAGTAAGGCACCATGTAGTAAGGCGGCACGTAACTACCTAGCAGCCGTGCCAGCCGATACGTGTATTGCCCGGCGGGCCTGCCGCTGTACACGGCGGGTGAGCTAGCGCTGACCGACACGAAACTCCCGGAACCGACTTTTTCCTCGAGCCACTGCGAAAAGCACCCGCTCGAGCACTGCGCCGCCCAGCTGACCGAGTAACTTCCGTTCACGCTCGATGCCGGCGCCGTAGGCGGCGACGTGTACGCGCCCGCGATGCGCGAGCACAGCAATGCGAGCCCCAACAATAGTCCCTTAGTTGTCTTCACTGCCCTACTCCCTTGGGTTGGTGGATGACGTTTGTTGCATCGAAATCGAGAATCGCGTCGACGCGCGCACCAGCGCGTCGGCAACGTCCTGACCGACGAGACTCGTGAGCCGCTCCTGCATGTCTTGCTGAACGCCGGTCAATGCCGCAGCCGCCTGCGGTGGGTCGACCGACGTGAACCGATCTGCCGCGGCGGCCAACCTGTCCTGGGTGTCGTTGAACACTGCGTACGCCGCGGAGATGACCCCGTCGGCGAGGCCCCGCTGCTGCCCTTCCGCCGCGATCACACTGAACAGCGGATCGCGCGCGGCCCACAGCTTCGTGAATCGCGCGTCGCCCAATGCACTGCGTAACACTTCGCGCGTGCGCGTGAACGTTTGCGGATCGGTGGCCCCCTCGAACTTCAGCAGCGTTTCGAACGCACTGCGAAAGTCTTTTGCCGAGAGATCGATGTTCGCGGCCCGCAATTGCTCCGCCAGCGGCGAGAACCGGTACAGGTACTGCAACGCGGCGTCGGCGCCAAGTCCTTCGCGCAGCTCCTGCGACGCTTGCACGGTGGCTGACGCGTGAGCGCTCCCGATCTCGGCCGCGTTTCCGGGAGCCGGCGCAGACCTGAACGGCGCGCTCCTGGCGACGTTCGCCTGGCGGTCGAGCTGAAGCTTCTGCAACGCCAACTGCTGCTCCGGCGCTAGAAATGCGTACCGCGCATCGAGGGGCTCGAACACGAGCGCGAACACCGCCTCGCGGCGCGCTTGCGCGCCATACAGCTCGAGCAGCCGCGCACGAACGCGATCCGCCGCCGCCACTCGCTGGCGCACGTTCTCGACGGCCGCGATGGCGTAGCCGGAACGCCAGTATTCGTCGGCAGCGCTCCCCGGATCGGCGTGCGCCAGCTCGGCCATGAGCCGCGCGAGCACGAGCGGCTTCGTCTCCTCGAGCGACAGGCCGCGCGCGAGTAACGCCTCGCGATAGGCGAGCACGTCGCCGCCGGTGGGCACCGCCCCGACGCGCGGCGGCAACGACGCCGCCGCCGCGAGCACCACGGGAGCCTCCTCAGGCCGCGGCCACGCGGACAGCAGGTACAGCGCCGCGACATTGGCGGCGAGCGATACGGCGAACGTAATGCGAGCTCCTGGCTTCACGGCTGCCTCCCTGCAACGTGCGAGCGAGGACTATGCGGCGGGCGGCACGGGTCGTCGTGCCCCGTTTCGGCCTGTTTTGGCGGGATTCGCAACATAAGGGCCACGTGCATTTCCTCGGCCTGTAAACCCCGGCATGGCACACTGCGTTCTCAAGGCATGGAGACCCTATGCTGAGCCTCACGGCGGCCATCGCCGCCAACCGCTTCGGCCTCGGCGCTCGTCCGCAAGACGGGGCGGCCATTGGCAACGACGCACGCGGCTGGCTCGACGCGCAGCTCACGGCCGCCGCCAAAGCGGTCGTCACGCCGAAGACGGAACAGCCGGCCTCGGCAAGCGTGCTGATGAAATTTCGCGACCTGCGCGTGGCTCGTCAGGCCGCCGCGCAATTCCGGGCGAGCTTCGCGCCGGAGCAACGCACCCCGCCGCCAGCAAACACTCAAGACAGCGGCGAGACGCCGCCGAAGAGCCCCGGCATCGACGAGCAGGCGATCAAAGAGTTTCGCGAGTTCGTGCGCGAGAACTACGTCGGCCAGGTCAACGAACGGCACCGCCGCGCGATCGAGTCGGACACGCCGTTCGTCGAGCGGCTCGTGCACTTCTGGTCGAATCACTTCGCGATCTCGGCCGACAAGCAGCTCGTGGGCCCCATCTGCGGCCTGTACGAGCAGGAAGCGATCCGCCCACACGTGCTCGGCAACTTCCACACGCTGCTGCTCGCGGCGGAACACCATCCCGGCATGAACCTGTACCTCGACAACACCACGTCGATGGGTGCCCGCTCCGGCGCCGCAGAGCTCGCGCACCGCCGCGGCCGCACACTGGGGCTCAATGAGAACCTCGCGCGCGAAATCCTTGAGCTGCACACGCTCGGCGTGGACGGCGGCTACACGCAGCACGACGTGACGGAATTCGCGAAGGTGCTGACGGGCTGGTCGATCGGCGGCCAGATCGGCGAGCGTGGGCTGCCCGGCGGCCAGCGTGCCAAGGCGTTGCTCGGCGACCCCGGCAAACCCGGCGAGTTCTTCTTCCGGCCGATCATGCACGAGCCCGGCGACAAGACCGTGCTCGGGCAGAAGTACAAGGAGCGCGGCGTATCCGAAGGTGAGCAGGTGCTTGCACACCTCGCGGTGCACCCGGCCACGGCGCATCACCTCGCGACCAAGCTCGCGCAGCAGTTCGTGGCCGACGAGCCGCCGGCCGCGCTCGTCGACCGGCTCGCGGCGGTCTATCTCAAGAACAACGGCGAGCTGCTACCCGTGTATCGCGCGCTGATCGCAGCAAGCGAGAGCTGGCAGGAGCCGCTTGCGAAGTACAAGACGCCGCACGACTTCGTGATCTCGACGTATCGCGCCATGAACGTGATGCCGGAAAGACCGGAGACGCTCATCGCGTTTCTCTCCGAGATGGGCCAACGCCCGTACACGCCAGGCTCGCCGGCCGGCTGGCCCGACACGGCCGCGGCGTGGGACGGCGGCGACGCGCTGCTGAAGCGCATCGAGTGGGCCGGCGCGGTCGGCCGGCGCGTCGGCGATCGCCGCAACGCGCTCGACCTCGCGAGCGCCGTGCTCCCCGAGAGCGCCGACGAGCGAACCATGGGCAGCATCCGCAACGCCGAGAGCGGCGCGCAGGCCTTCGCACTGTTGCTCGCCGCGCCTGAGTTCCAGAGGAGATAGCGTCATGGTCGATCGCCGCACGCTGCTCAAAACATCGTTGCAACTCACGTTGCTGGCGCCGTTCGCGCGGCTCACGAACGCAGCCGCCGACAAGAACTCGCGCTTCGTGCTCGTGATCCTGCGCGGCGCGCTCGACGGGCTCGCCGCGTGCGCGCCGTATGCCGACTCGCAATACCACGCGCTGCGCGGGCCACTCGCGCTCGGCGCGCCCGGCACCGAGGGCGGAGTGCTGAAGCTCGACGGTACGTTCGGGCTGCATCCCGCGCTTACGAATCTGCACGCGCTGTATCAGGCGCGCGAGCTCACGGTGCTGCACGCAGTCGCCACGCCGTATCGCGAGCGCTCGCACTTCGACGCGCAGAAAGTACTCGAAGCCGGCAAGCTCACTCCTGCGGCGACAGACGGTGGCTGGCTCAATCGCGCACTCGCCGCGATGCACGGCGCGGGCGACACCCACGGCGCAGTTGCATTGAACGACACCGTGCCGCTCGTGTTGCGCGGCGACGTGGCGGTCAACACGTGGGCGCCGTCGCGCTTGAAGAACGCCGACGAGGATCTGCTCGCGCGCGTTCGGCGGCTGTACGAGGCCGTCGATCCGCCCCTCGCTTCCAAGCTGAACGAGGCGCTCGACGCGCGCTCGATCGCCGGCGACGCCGCGAACGGCGCGATGGGCGGCTCGCAGCAGCAGGTCACGCCGCTCGTGAATGCCGCCGCGCGATTTCTGAGGAGCCCGGACGGCCCGCGCATCGCCGTCATCGACGTCGGCGGCTGGGACACGCACGCGAACCAGGGCGGCGCGCAAGGTAACTTGGCCACGCGCTTGAAAGGCCTCGACGCCGGCATCCAAACGTTGAAGACGGAGCTCGGGCCCGTGTGGGCCGACACCACTGTGCTCGTCGTGACGGAGTTCGGCCGCACCGTCGCCGTGAACGGCACGCGCGGCACCGATCACGGCACGGGCGGCGTCGCGTTCCTGGCGGGCGGCGCAGTGAAAGGCGGCCGCATCGTGAGCGACTGGCCCGGGCTCGCCTCGCGCGAGCTGTACGAGAACCGCGACCTGATGCCGACCACGGACCTGCGCCGCGTGTTCAAGAGCGTGCTCGCCGAACGGTTCGGTATGGCCGAATCGGCGCTCGAGCATGCGGTGTTTCCCGACAGCGCCAACGCCAAGCCGCTCGAACACCTGACTGCGTGACCGCTCGCCTGTCGTTGCGTTGACGCCAGGAACCGCTCCGCCGCAAGATGCGGCGAAGGGGGGAGCGTTATGCAGCGGTGGATACCGATTGCCTTAGTAGCGTTGGCGGCAGCAGCCGCGGCGAACGCGCAGGAGTACAAAGCTCCGCGCACGTCGTGGGGCGAGCCCGATCTTCAGGGCACGTGGGCCAACGACAACGAGTACGCCACACCTCTGGAGCGGCCTGCCGAGTTCGAAGGCAAGACGCTCGCCGACATCACTCCGGAAATTCTTGCGCAGGTGCGCAAGCAAGCCACCGACAGGATGGTGGCGTCGTTGGCGCCCGGCCCGCGCGGCCCCGATCAGTGGTGGATCGAGAACCTCGACCTCACGAAACGCGCGCAGCCGTGGCTCGTCACCGAGCCGAAGGACGGCAAGATCCCGGCGCTGACGCCGGAGGCGCAAGCGCGCCGCGCAGGGCCACAGCGCAGCAGCTTCCAGGGCGGCCAGTTCAACAGCCCGAAAGATTTCGGCGCGCTCGATCGCTGCATCAGCCGCGGCCTGCCGGGCTCGATGATCCCCGTGATGTACGGCAACGTGTACGGCATCTTCCAGTCGCCGGGCTTCGTCACCGTCACGTACGAGATCATTCACGAAGCGCGCGTCATTCCGATCGACGGCGGCCCGCACATCGGAGCGCCCATCCAATTGCACATGGGCGACGCGCGCGGCCACTGGGAAGGCGACACGCTGGTCGTCGAGAGCACGAACTTCCATCCGCTCACCGTGTATCGCGGCGCGACGCCGAGCCAGCTCAAGTTGACCGAGAGATTCCGGCGCGTGGCGCAGGACAAGGTGGCATGGTCCGTCACGATGGACGATCCGTCGACGTGGACTGCGCCGTGGACGATCGCGATGCCGCTCGGACTCGAGAAACAGCCGTCGCTGCCGTTCGAGTGCCACGAAGGCAACTTCGGGCTACGCAACATCCTCTCCGCCGCACGCGCGAACGAAGCCAAGCAAGCGAACAAGTGAGCCGTTTGGCAGACACATCCCGTTCCTAACGCGGGAACGGACGCCACACGCCTGTGTCACATCTGTTATATGTGTCACATGCGTTCACAAGTCGTGCGTTCATTTCTGATCGTGGCCGCGCTGCTCGCGTTAGCGACAGCCAACGCTCAAGACGCTTTGCACAAAAACTCCGCCTCCATGGCGGCCAAGATCGCGCGCATGCAGGAAGCCGCTGCGCATCCGCGGCCGGCCAAGGCCGAGCCCTTGCGCACGGCGTTCACGGACGCGGAGATGAACGCGTTCCTGCAAGTAGAAGGCCCCTCCTTCCTGCCCGCCGGAATCACGGATCCGAATATCTCAACCGGTGAAGGCGGAAGAGTTACCGCGCGGGCCATCGTAGATCTCGATGCCGTGCGCGTCTCTCAAACTCGGAGCTTGCTCGATCCGCTTTCGTTCGTGACGGGCGCGGTTGAAGTCGTGGCCACGGGCTTCGTCGTGGCACGCGATGGCACCGGCACAGCGCGTTTCGAATCCGCTACGGTCGCGGGCATCCCCGTGCCGAGACGCGTAGCGGAGGAACTGCTGCGCTTCTATACCCGTACAAAGGAACGGCCGCAGGGATTTGGCCTGGACGATGAGTTCGCCCTACCCGCACAGATCCGCAGCGTGAACGTCGAAGCCGGGCGCGTGACGGTGACGCAGTAAGCTGACGCTTATGGCGTCGTCAGAAGTCGGCTAGCTCTGGTTCCACTCGACGCGCGGCGCCCCAGGCTTTTCGGCCTCATAGAACCATTTCAGGCCCTGCGTCTCCTCGCTCAAGATCGAGGTCTTGAAGCTTCGCCACGCCTGAATCTCGAAATAGTCGAGCGGCCCGCCGTGAGCCCGCAACCGATGCGGAACACCGGTCGGGAAGAATACGAGCGTGCCGGGCTCTATCTCCTGCGCCGTGTCGCCCACCTCGACTTTGCCGCGGCCTTTGAACGTCATGTAAACGTGCGCGGCGCCATCGGGATTCGCCGGCGTGCCCGTGTGCTTGTGGTAGGGCGACGAGCCGCCTTCGTGGTAGTGCATCTCGCCCGCCTGAATCGCGTTCGTGGAGGTGAGCCGGCTGCCGTCCAGCAAGCGCACCGCCGACTCGGCGCAGAACCTTCGCACGCGGCCACCGCTCGAATCGCTCAGGCCACGCAGCGTTTTGCGGTTGAAGAAATAGCCCGGCCCGCCCGGCAGTCCGTCTTCGACCGCGGCCGGCGGCTTGGGCACGATCATGTGCAGCACGTCCAAGCTCGAGCCCGAGACTTCGATGCGCGCCGACTCGCCTGGGATGAGAAGCACGCCCGCGCCCTCTTCCGCGACGTTCGACTTACCTTTGTATTCCAGCGTGCCCTTTTTCGGGGTCTCCATTAAATACAGCAGGTGGTAGTCCTTGCCGGACTGCACATCGAGCGACTTACCTGCTTCGATCGTGCGCCGGTACACCGTGAGGTTTTTCGAGCCGACCTCGGGCCCGCACACGAGCCGCTCGAGACCGGACGGGACGGTTCGTGCTTTTGCGTGATTGGTATCGATGATCGAAACGTCGCGAATCGTAGCCATGCTCATGCCCCCTCAGGCGTCAGACGCTCACATGCACCGGTACGCTCACCCGGCAACGTCACCAGGTCACCAAGTGTTTCCAGCGCGGATAGCTTGTAGCGTAGCACTTGCTCGGTTGCGGGCGGAACAATGAGGCGCGGTTGCGGCAACTACGAACTGCCGAGCGATGAGCGCGGCGCTAACCTACCTTTCAGTACATAGGGAGAAAGCGATATGGACCGCAACGTAGGCAGCGCCGACAAAATCATCCGGATCGTCATCGGCATCGGCTTGATCGCGCTGGTGTTCGTCGGACCAAAAACGCCGTGGGGTTGGATCGGTCTCGTGCCGCTCCTCACCGTGGCGCTCGGCTGGTGCCCGCTGTACACCTTGCTCGGCGTTCGTACCTGCGCGCCCGCGCGCAAAGCCTGACGATCGAGCCGTTGAGCTTACGTATAGCTGGCTACTTCGCGGCCGCGCACTCGAAGTTCTTGGCATCGTTCGTGTCGCCGCTGCCCTTGTACTTCGCGACTTGCGGGTAGGGGCAGAACGGCCTGGTCATCACCACTTTGCCTTGATCTTCGCGGCGGCCTTCAAGGCTCGCGGGTGCCTTGCCCTTCTCCACCCATCCGGCGAGCGCACTCATCCAGTCCGTCTGGTCAGGCGCGTTGCCGCCGCGGCAATGGCCGACGCCGGGCAGCATGTAGAGGCGCACGTATTCGTCCGTGTACGCACCGCCGTCGCTCCCCGTGGACTTGCCTGCGAACTCGCGCACGCTCGCCATGTAGTCGAGCGTCTGCTGCGGCATCACGCCCGGGTCGCTCCAACCGTGGTACACGATCAGCTTGCCGCCGCGCTTCTTGAAGTCGCTCAAATCCGGGTTGCTCGCGTTCAGTGTGCCGAACAACTTCGCGTCCACGAGCGCGACGTCTTTGTCGAAGTCGAATGTCTTCCAATCCCACTGCGGGTTATGAAAGCCCATGCCGCCAAGCACGGGCGCGTCGATACCGAAGATATCCTTGCCGTTCATGATCAGACCCCAACCCGGGTTACCGGGCTGCGGGCCTTCGCCGCCAACCTCGAGCCCCGGATAGATCTGCACGCCCGTGCGCGGATTCACGGCGCCTTTGTAGATCATCTTCAGCGCTTCGATCTGCTCAGGTCTAAAGCCCTGCAGCGTGCTCGGATCGAACTTGCACGTGCGCGGATCCGTGAGCACGCCATCCTTCACGCCGTCGGCGGCGTCGCACTGTGCCATCACCGCGGCGCTGACCTTCGTGAGGTCTTCGCGCGTGAGCACCGCACCCGGCTTCTTCAGCGTGGCGTGCGCCGTCCACAGCTGGCCCATGTGCAGGTTCGTGAAACGATTCACCGGCGCACCGGAGATGATGCCGTTGAAGTCGTCGGGGAAGCGCTGCGCTTCCATCAGACCTTGCCGGCCACCCGTCGAGCACCCGTTGAAGTACGAGTACTCGGGGGCTTTGCCGTAGTGCGCGTCGATGATGGCTTTGCCCTTCACGGTCATCTCGTGAATCGCGCGGTAGCCGTAATCGGTGACGCGCTGGCGATCCAGCGTCCAGGTGTTCGCTGTGTCACTCACCTCGTGGCCCGTGTCGGTGGACGACGACGCGTAGCCGCCGTTCACGGCCTCGGTGAGCGCGGGATAGCTGATGATGCCGGCGAGACCACCGCCGCCAACGGCCTGGAAGCGGCCATTCCACGCGTTGCCTTCGGGCAGCCACACTTCGAACTTGATCGCAGGAGTGACGACGCCCGCCACGCGGCACATCGCCGGCACCTTGAGCGGCCGCTGCACGCCGGGCGCGTTGAATTCGCCTGCCGGCACTTTCTCGGCCATCGTGATGGTGGTGTCCGGCAGCTTGAGGTTCTTCAAGTCGGCGCACGCGGTCGCGGCGTGGACGGCCGTCGTCCCGAACAGAGCGGTTCCGCCGCACACAGCGGCCGCAAGCACGTCGATGCGTAGCTTCATGATTCGTGTCCCCGTTGTGGTGATGGCCTTACGCGTCTGGCTCCCCCATTCGCCAAGGCAACGCCAAGCATAGGGGACTTCGGACGCGGGTGCCACGGCGCCGCAGCGCCCGCGCTGCGTTACGATGGCAGGGCAGTGGGGACGGGGGATTGGCTCATGACGAAGGGTTTCAAGGCTGCGGCGTGGGCGCTGCTCGGAGCGGCATGGGCTGTGGCCGCCGCAGCGGGCTCGGTGCCTGCGGGCAAGCCGGAAAGTGTGGGCCTTTCGAGCGAGCGGCTACAGCGCGTGCACACCGCCATGCAGGCGCAGATCGACGCCGGCAACATCGCGGGTGTCGTGACACTCGTCGCGCGGCGCGGCCGCATCGCGCACCTCGAGGCGCAGGGCTTCGCCGACATCGGCACGCGCACGCCGATGCGTATCGACAACATCTTTGGCCTCGCGTCGATGTCGAAGCCGATCACGGGCGTGGCGATCATGATGCTCGTCGAAAGCGGCGACATCCGCCTCAACGACCCCGTGTCGAAGTTCATCCCCGAGTTCGCCGCGCCCGCGATGGTGGCGGTCGCGAAACCGAGCGGCGCCGAAGGCTACGACCTGGTGTCCGCGTCGCGGGCGATCACCGTCGGCGATCTGCTGAAGCACGGCTCGGGCCTCTTGAGCGGCGGGCTCGGCAACCGCATCGCCGATAAGTCGTCGCCGCGCGTACCTACCGACACGCTCGCCACGTACATCCCGAAGCTGGGTGGGGCGCCGCTCGATTTTCAGCCCGGCACGTTGTGGCGCTACAGCGGCCTCGCCGGCTTCGACGTGCTATCGCGCATCGTCGAGGTCGTCTCGGGCCAGACGTACGACAAGTATCTCGAAGAGCGTCTGTTCAAGCCGCTCGGCATGAAGGACACGGGGTTCTCCTTCAGCGACGCACGCGCGCAACGCGTGGCGTCGATGCACACGCGGCGCGACGGCAAGCTCGAAGTGCAGCCGCGCACGCTCGATGCCGTGTTCTTCTCCGGCGCCGGCGGCCTCGCGAGCACGGCCGAGGATTACTTGCAGTTCGCGCAGATGCTCTTGAACGGCGGCGAGCTGAACGGCAAGCGCTTTCTTTCACCGCGCACGATCGAGCTCATGACCTCGAACCACACGGGCGACATGGTCAACGGCCAGTTCGGCCGGCCCGCTCACGGCATGGGCTTTGGGCTCAGCATGCAGGTGGTGCAGGACCCGGTTGCGGCCGAGCTCGCGGTGTCGAAGGGCGCGTACGGCTGGGCCGGGGGCACGGGCGTCAGCTTCTGGATCGAGCCTGCGGAGCAGATGGTCACGATCTTCTTCATTCAGGGTGGCCAGGCGGCGCTCGGGCACGCGGTGTTCGAGAACGCGGTGCGCCAGGCCATCGTGAACTGAGCGCGATGTTCGCACTGACACGCATCCTGGTGCCGACGAATCTTGGCGAGCCGTCGAAAACGGCGATCAGGTACGGCGTGGCGTTCGCGCGGCAATTCAAGGCGAAGCTGTACCTCGTGCACGTGCTCGGCGTGAAAGAGCTCGACGCCGCACTCGAAACAGAGCGCGTGCTCGAGAAGCTGGGGCCGGATGCGGCGACGGGGCCAGCGGCGGAGCCAAGCGCGGATGAGCTCGCGCACAATGCCGCGCGCGAAGACCTCGCGAAACTATTGTCGCCGGAAGAAGAGCGCGATACGCGCGCCGAATATCTGCTGCGCGGCGCACCCAGCGGCGCGGGCGACGCGATCGTGGCGTGCGCGCAGGAACTCGCCGTGGAGCTCGTCGTGATCGGCAAGCACCAGCAGGGATTCGTCGATCACCTGGTGGCCGGCAGCGTGGCGGAGAAAGTCATTCGCCGCGCACCGTGCCCCGTGCTCGTCGTGCATCACCCGGAGCACGACTTCGTTCAAGACGAGCGCTGACGGACACCGCGCGCAGCCGCGCGGCATCCGCAGCGCCTGCGATCAATGCGGAAGGTGGTCGACGCCCTTCGGCAGCTCCATGATTTCGAGCTCGTTGCCATCCGGGTCGGTCACCATCGCAATCTTGATGGGCGTGCCGCCGATGGGCACCGACGCAACGTCGCCCTTCAGTGTGCCGCCAGCCGCCTTCGCGGCTTTCACCGTGGTGGCGATATCCGATACTTGAAAGATCGCGTGTGCGATCGAGCCGGCGGCGTCACCCGGGCCACGCTTCGCAACGAGAAACTCGGGCGAGTTGCCCGCCTTGGCCGCGGCCACAGTCGCGCCGTATCGCATGATGACTTCCGTCGCCGGCTTGCCGACCTCGTCGATCACCTTCAGGCCGAACGTCGCCTCGTAAAACTTCGCGAGCGCCGGCGCATCTTTCGCGCCCAGCCGAACCGCCATGACAGCGACATCCGCCTGAGCCGCCGTGAGGCAAGCCAACGCAGTGAGCCCAAGTACCGCCGTGATCCCCCGTCGCATATTCGTTCTCCTGGAAGTGGTGTGATCGCGACCGGGCGTTTCGCCCGGCATTCCAAATAGTAAGCCAAAACCGAGCCAGGCGCCGTCTTGAGTACCCGTGCGTTTACCGCCCCACTCGCCACACCGACACGTTGGGCCAGCTCATCAGCGTGGCTTCGGCGTCCGCAGTCTTCATGTTGGTGTGACACGTCGTGCACGGGTTCGGGATCTTGTACAAGTCCGTGGACGACGGCGGAATGAAGTTGAACGTGTGGCTGCGCACATTCACATCGGCGATCGTGCGCTCGATCTTTGGCATGTGGCAGTCCACGCACTTCACGTTACCGACGCTGTGATGCGTGTGCTCGAGCGTGCTGCCCGCGGGGCCCGCTGGAGTGTTCGGGCCGTGACAGGTCTGGCACAGTGAATCGACCGGCTTGATCAGCAACGCGTCGTTCGGCGTGCCGTGCGCGTCGTGGCAGCTCCAGCACGCCACACCTTTCTTATACATCTGGCTTTGCACGAAGTCGTTGCCCTGCATGCG
>PMCP01000007.1 GCA_003155415.1 Gammaproteobacteria bacterium
AACAGCGGCCAGGTCTGCATGGCCATCAAGCGCATCTATGCTCACGAGAGCATCTACGACGAGCTATGCACCGCACTCGTCGCCGAAGCGAAGAAGACGAAAATTGGCAATGGCCTGGACCCCGGCACGGATTTGGGCCCGCTGCAGAACAAGATGCAGTACGACAAGGTCGTCAACCTCATCAACGAAACGAAGAAGACCGGCGCGAGGTTCCTCACGGGAGGCGAGATTCCGCAGGGTCCCGGCTATTTCCTGCCGCCGACGCTCGTGACCGACATCGACGAATCGAGCCGCCTCGTCCAGGAGGAGCAGTTCGGGCCGATCGTGCCAATCATGAAGTTCAGCAACGTCGAGGACGCGCTTCGCCGCGCGAACGACACGCGCTACGGCTTGAGCGGCTCGGTGTGGGCCAAGGACACGAAACGCGGCGCTGAGATTGCGGCACGCCTCGACGTCGGCACTGCGTGGGTCAACCAGCACCGCGCGACGTCGGCCTTCGTGCCATTCGGCGGTGCCAAGGAGTCAGGACTCGGCCGCGCGTACTCGTCACTTGGGCTCAAGGCTTATATGGAGCCCGAGGTCGTCAGCGTCGCAAAGCAGTAGGTTCCTGGCCGATGGCGGACGCCACCGTGCGGTCGCCTTCGCCCTTCAGCCGGCGCAAGTCGAGCACGAGATCGTAGTTGCCCGGCTGCGTCGGTGGCAACCAGCCGGACTCGAGCTTGTACGACTTGCCGTTCGCCACGGTCGCGGGGAACCGCTCCCGGAGCGCCGTCTTGAACATCTCTTTCGCCGCCCAGTCCGCGTCGGACGACAGCGAGCCGAACTCGTCGTCGTACACCTGCTCCGTCGAGCGGTCATCGATCGTAGGCCGGATGATGTAGACATCGGTATCTGGCGCAAGCCTAAGTTGCGCCGCGGCCGAGTGGAACAGGTGCCACTCGCGGCTCTGCGGCTCGGCAATCAGCGTGTAGGAATTGTGGTGCGCGAGCACGGCGGCGGAGAACACGAGCGCGCCGAGCGCGACCGCTTGCGTCGCGGGCCGCACACTACCGGCACGAACCACGGCGCGCATCGCGAACACCAGCAACACCAGGAACAGGCCCGACAGCGGCAACAGCGTGCGATAGCCAATGGCTTGCGAGCTCGCCGCGAGACTCACGCTGTGCGCGACAAAGGGCAGCGCGAGCAGACAAAACAACCAGCGCAGCTTATGCGAGCGGGTGTTCGCGCCCTGCCAGAAACCGAGCGCCATGATCGCGCCGAACACGCTGGTGACGATCCAGAACACCGGCTGAGTCGCGAAGCGGTCGCGCAGCTCGAACAAGCCGAGCGCGTTGGGTAATGGATTCCGCACGAACCAAAGAAGCTTCAGCCACGGATGCGGCTCGATCTGCATACGCGCGGCTGCGGGCACGACGCCCGCGGCAAAGATCACGTCCATGACCAGCAGGCCGGCCACGAGGCCCGCGAACAGCAAGCCAATATGAGTGACGACCCAACGCGCGTGACCGAAACGCCGCGCGTCTTCGCGCACGAGCAGCAGCGCAGCGAGCGGCACGATCGCGAATAACGCGCTGGTCTGATACGTAAGGCCGGCAATGAAATACATGAGCACACCGGCCAGCACGCCGACAACGCGACGCACGCCACGCTTGGCGAGGTGCGCTTCGACGAGCCAAAAGCCCAGCACCGCTGCCAAAAGACCGAGCGCTATGGGCCAGGCGATCGCCCAGCCGACCACGACCTGTGCGCCGGGCAACAACGCGACCCCGACGCCGATCGCTCCCGCCTCGAGATCGCCCCAGCCGTAACGGCGCAGGAACGCCCACAGCGCGACGCCGACGCCGGACAACAACACAACGCTCATGAGGCGCAGGCGCTTAAGATCGGGCACGTCGTCCACGCCGCGCAGCGACGCCACAAGCACCGCGCCGTACACCGGCCGGCCGTTGGAAGCAGTCAGGCGAACGAGCTTGCTCGGCTCGTCGTGCGACTCGCGCAAATGTGCGTAGTCGTCACGAAAACCGTACTCGTGAGTCGCGGTCTGCCAGTAGGCAGCCACGGGCAACAAGGCCAGCACGGCCGCGAAAATCAACGCCCGCATCAAACCCCCAAAGCCTTCTTAGCCCGCACATAGTACTGCGCCCCGAGCGGTAGCCAAGTGAGCCACTTCTCGGTCGGCCGCAAACCACGCGCCCAGTGAGGAAAGAATATCCGGTAACGCACGTCCGCGGCCGCAAAACCCGCTGCCAAAGCCCGCTGCCGCATAGCCGGCGCGCCTATCAACACGGCATGCTCATCGAAGATACAGGTGTTCACGGCGTGGCGCGTCAACGGATTCAAGGGGTTGTGCTCAAAAACGAGCAGTTGCCCTTTGGGCGTGAGTACCCGCCGGATCTCGGCCAGCAACTCCACGTGCTCGGAGTGCGGAATGTGGTGGAAGACGCAGGACGCGAGAGCGACGTCGAACGTGCCATCGGCGAACGGAATACGCTTGCCGTCGAAATGGCGGAAATCAGCGGCGCTGCCGTGCTTGGCCGCACCGAGATCGAGACTCTTCTGCGACACGTCGAGGCAAGTCACGCGGGCGCGCGGCATGTGGCGCGCGAAGAACGGCACGGAATACCCGACGCCGGCGCCGAAATCGAGCACGGCGGCACGATCGACCATGCCACCCGGCGCGCTCGCGAGTTCGGCGGCCACGTCGATGATCTTGTACTCCGCAAAGTACTCGGGGCTCTCGCCCGAGGCCTTGATGCTCTCGGCGTGCAGCGTGCGGTACTCGGCGGCGAACTTGTCGAACTCGGCTTCTTCCACGGCGCCCCTCTAGAAATCGCTATGCGACACGAGCTGTGCCCCGCGCGCTGCGAGCAGCGCGCGGATTCGCGGGCTCGTAAGCGCGGCTCGTTCCGCGGCCCACGAGTATTGCCAGTAGCCCTCGGCGGCGCGCGAATCGTCGCCGCCCGGATGACACATGAGCTCGACTGTGCCGCACGCGGGTAACCGCCCGAGCACCGTCGCAAGATTGGCTTCGTCGAGCCGGCCGCCGTAATAGAAGCCGACGAACGAGTCGGCGCGGCGCAGCGCACGCAACGGCGACACCGCGCACACGGCGCCGAGCACCACCTGCTCCGTCAGCCGGCGTGCGTTGCCGAGACTTCGCAACATGTACGCGCGTACGCGCTCGGTCGGATAACGCACGGCGCGGATGCCGTAAGCCGCCGCCAATTCGGCGACGATCGCGGCGATACCGGGCAGCACGTGCACATGCTGATGACCGTCGAGGTGACTCACAGCGAGGCCGGCGTCGCGCACCTTGCGAATCTGCGCGTCGAGCTCGGCACGCACCTGTGCGAGCACTACCTTGCCGCGCATGTACCGGCCCGCGAACTGCACGAGGTGCTGCGGGAAGCGGCCGTCGGCGCCGACGAGACTCGCGGCTGCGCTGCCTGTCAGCGGCCGCTGCTCGGTCAGCGTCAGATGCACACCCACACCGAGATTAGGCCGCGTCTTCGCGAGCGCCACCGCGTGCTCGAACGCACTGCCCGTGGCCATCAGCGACGCGGACGTCACGATGCCACTGTCGTGCGCCTCGACAATGCCTTGGTTCACGGCTTCGGTCATGCCGAAGTCGTCGGCGTTGACGATCAATCGCAGCGCCTCGCTCATGCGCGCCTCGCCACTGCATCCGGAATCGCCGGGCGCGCGAACGCCCAATGCCGGAAGCCGAGATAGTTCGTGACGGTAATGAGCCCGGCCAACGGCACCCAGACGGCAAGCTCGGGACACTTGAGCCGATCGACGAGCACGAACACGATCACGGTGCCGAGCACGAGGCTGACGGAGTTCACGACCACGAAGCGCACGCCCTGGCCCACGATGCCGCCTTCCGTTGCGCGAAACGCCCACACCCGGTTCAGCCAGAAGCTGTTCAGCATCCCCGCGAAGTACGCGAGCACGTTTGCGACGGCGCCCTCCGCACCCACACCATCGCCGGCCGCATTCGTCGTTGGCAAGTGCAAGGCGGCGACGATCCTGTCGAGCGGCAGATAGTGGTAGCAGAGGTAGAACGCCGTGAGGCTTACGGCGAAGTTCGTGCAGCCGACGATCGCAAAACGCGGCGCAGGATGCTGCATGTCGACTTCGGCCATGGGAGGCTCTTATGTCTCGGCACGGAAGTCGACGACGGCGCCGCGACGCGCACGCTTGTCGCTGGCCGCCACCGCCGTGCGCGTGGTTTCTCGGACCAGAAAGCGCGGACGCCGGCGTATCTCGACCGCAATGCGGCCTACGTACTCGGCGAGCACGGCCAGGAACACGAACAGCACGCCGAAAAGGAACGACGAGATCGCGACCGAGGACGCCCAGCCGGGAATCGCTTCTTTGTCGAGCCATTTGCCGAGGATCGCGTAGCACACGCCAAGGAACGCGATCGACGAGGAAAACAGGCCGATCACGATACCGATGCGCAGCGGCACCAGCGAGAACGCGCTGACGCCGTGCCACCCGAGCTGCAGCATCTTCGCGAGACTGTACTTGCTGGACCCGGCATACCGCTCGCCGCAGTCGAACGGCACGCTGGCCGTGGCATAGCCGACCCAGTGCACGATACCGCGCAGGAACAGGCCCTCTTCCTCGAACTGCAGGATCTCGTCGAGCACCTGCCGGTCGAGCAAGCGGAAATCCGCCGCGCCGGGCTCGATCTCGACGCCGCTCAAGAAAGCGAACATTTTGTAATACGCGCGCGACGTCGTGCGTTTGAACCACGACAGGTTCGGCGGATCGCGCCGCACCGCGTGCACGATCTGAAACCCGTCGCGCCACTTAGCCACGAGCTGCGGCAATAGCTCCGGCGGATGCTGCATGTCGGCATCCATCATGATGACGGCCTGACCGCGCGCGGCCGCGAGACCCGCCATCAGTGCGCTTTGGTGCCCGAAGTTGCGCGACAGGCGAACGCCGCGCACTCGCACGTCGCTCTTGTTCAGCGCGTCGATGGCTTGCCAGGTGCCGTCAGTACTGCCGTCGTCGACGAAGACGAGCTCCCAGTCCTCCCGCCCCACCGCGCCGTCCATGATCTCGCTGACGCGCCGATGCAGGACGTCGAGGTTACGTTCTTCGTTGTACGCGGGTACGACGATGGAAATCATTGCGGGCCCTTGCGGTTGCGTGCGATGCCCTGGCATTTGACGACCTCTCGGGGCGTGCGTTCCCGCTCACCTCGAGATTTCAAACTACGGTCATCAAGACAGTGTGGATAATAGCACCGGCATGCCTGAACCCCGCCTGAAGCTATTCGACACTTTGCCGTGGAAAGAACGCTGGTTCGTCCGCGGCCGGCTGGCATCGGCGCCGCTCGAAGCCATGGCCGAGCGGGCCCGCGGGCAGGTCATGCTCGACGTCGGCTGCGGCCATGGCGCCCTCGTCGCTCTATTGGCGGAGGGCCATTCGGACCGGCAGGTCGTCGGCATCGACCCCGACGAGCGCAAGATCGGCTGGGCACTGGCCTCGGTCGGGCGCCACCCCCGCGTCGAGCTGCTCGCTTGCACGATCAACACACTCGCGGCAGACCGGCCCGGTGCCTTCGACTGCGTGTTCGTGGCCGACGTGTTGTACCTGCTGGCACCCTCGACTTGGGGCGAATTTCTGGCGGCCGCAAGGCAGCTACTGCGACCGGGCGGCGTGCTCGTGCTGAAGGAGGCTGAGGACGATGGCTCGTGGCGGGCATTGAAAGCGCTGTGGCAGGAACGCCTCATGGTCTGGCTGCTGCGGCGCACGCACTCGAGCGGTGCGATCGGTTTCGCTCCCCGCTCGGCGCTCGCGAATGCACTCACCGCCGCGGGCTTCGTCATCGACGAGACCGCGAGCTACGCGCGGGGCTACTCGACGCCGCACATCCTGTTCACGGCCCACGTGCCGTGACCTGACGCATCAGCCCCATACCTGCGCAGCTACCTCGACGACACGCGCAAGCTTCGCCCACTGCTCTTCTTCCGTCAGCATGTTGCCTTCCTCCGTCGACGCGAACCCGCATTGCGGTGACAGGCACAGCTGATCGAGATCTACGAAGCGCGCGGCAACGTCGATTCGCCGCTTGAGCTCATCGCAGCTCTCGAGCACACCGCGCTTGGTCGTCACGAGGCCCAGCACCACGTGCTTACTTTTTGGCAGCCATCGCAACGGCTCGAAGCCGCCGGAACGTTCGTCGTCGTACTCCATGAAATAGCCGTGCACGTCGATCTTGTTGAACAGCACATCCTGCACGGCCTCGTAGCCGCCTTCGCCCATGAAGGTGGACTTGAAGTTACCGCGGCACAGATGCAGCGTAATGGTCATGTCGGCCGGGATGTCGGCGATCGCTTCGTTGATCAGGCCGGCGTACACGTGCAACAGGGCATCGGGATCGTCGCCACGCGCCACCATCTTCTGCCTGTAGGCGGGATCGCACAGCATCGTGATGAACACTTCGTCGAGCTGCAAATAGCGGCAGCCGGCGGCGGCGAACGCGTTGACGGCAGCGCGATAGGCCGCACCGAGATCGGCGTACAACTGCTCGCGCTGCGGGTACGCGGTGGCGTCGATCGGCGGCAGCACCGGCCGGCCGGTCAAAGCCGATGGCGCGGGGATCGTAAGCTTGGGTGTTACATGAGCGCGCTTCGCGAGCGCCGAGTAGTGCGCGAGCATCGGGTGGCCACGGAATTCGATCCTGCCATCGACGCGTACGCCTTCATTGCGCGGCGCCGCACCCGCAAACGCGACGCCCGCATTCGTCGTGTGCTTCGCGACGCCGGCGAGCCCCCACAGGAAATCGAGATGCCACCACGAGCGGCGCAGCTCGCCGTCGGTCACGGCGCGAAGCCCGATGGCTTCCTGGCGCGCCACGAGCCGCGCGATCTCGCGATCCTCGACGGCCGCGAGCGCGACCGCGCCGATAGCGCCGCGCGCGAATTGCGCGCGCGCATCCTTCAGGGCCTGCGGCCGCAGCAAGCTGCCAACGTGATCGGCGCGAAACGGGGGACGTTGCCTTGCCGCCATCGCGGCGCGCCTCAGCGGCCGTCCCAGATCGCGGCCGGCACCAACACTTCGCCGCGCATGATCAAGCGCGCCGTACGCAGCAACCCCGCCTTTTGCACGCGCGGTTGCTCGCGCGTGCCGCCCACCTCGAGCGTGACGGAAAATTCGCCGGTGGGGTGCTCCACCGACATCTGCTTGATCGGCCCCTCCGGCACGGTGGCGATGCCAGCCGTGACCGATCCCGGCAGGATGCAGGCCGTGGCCACGGACACGGCGCCGAGCACGCCGATTGCGGCGTGCGTGTCGTGCGGAATCAGCGTGCGCGTGCAGACGTGCCCGCCCGCGCGCGCCGGCGCGATCACGCTCATCTTCGGCACGACTTTCTTTTTCACGTCCCCGAGGTTCATGCGCGGCCCGATCTGAAGCCGGATGGACTCGACCTTGGCTTTGAACTCCTTGTTCGCGTCGAGCTCTTTCGGCGACTCGTAGCCACTGATGCCAAGGTCGCGCGCGCGCATGACGACGACGGGCATACCGTTGTCGATGCACGTGATCTCGACACCGTCGACGATGTCGCGCACGTTGCCGGTCGGCAGCAGACTGCCGGTGGCGGAGCCCGCGACGTCGAGATAGTTGCAGACGATCGGCGCCGCCGTGCCCGGCACNNTTGTCGCTGTTCAGCATCCGCACGCGCACGGGCGTGATGCCGTCGCGCGCGGCGACGATGCCGGTCTCGATCGCGAACGGCGCCACACCGGCGAGGATGTTGCCGCAATTCGGCGTGGTGTCGACGCGGCCCTCACCCACCACGACCTGCACGAACAGGTAATCNNCCGGCGCCGTCGATCTGCCGCGCGTCGCTGCCCATGGCCGCCACGATCACGCGGTCGCGCAGCGCCTCGTCGGCCGGCAAATCCTCTTTGCGGAAGTACAGGCCCTTCGAGCTGCCGCCGCGCATCAGGAAGCATTTGATCGATGTCTGCATTCGCCTATGGTACGGCGGCGGCGCGCGCCGCTGCTACACTTCGGCCCATGCGCTCAATCGGAAATACCGGTCTTCGCGTGCAGCCGATCGGGCTCGGTGGCATGCCGCTGTCGATCCAGGGCCGGCCTGACGAACGCACGGGCCGCGCCGTGATCGAAGCGTTCCTGGCCGGCGGTGGCAATTTCATCGATACCGCCATCAGCTACTGCTTCGATAACACCGATCTCGGCCACAACGAACGGTTGATCGCCGCGACGCTGAAGGCGCTCGGTCGCACCGATGTGATCGTGGCAACCAAGGGCGGACTCACGCGGCCGAACGGCCAGTGGGACGTCGACTGCACACCCGGCTGGCTGCGACACTGCTGCGAGCAAAGCGCGCGCGACCTCGGCGCGCCGATCGCGCTGTACTACCTGCATGCCGTCGACCCGAACGTGCCGCTCGCGGAGTCGCTCGGCGAGCTCGTGAAGCTGCGCGACGAAGGTACGATCGCCGCGATCGGCTTGTCGAACGTCACGGCGCGGCACGTCGACGAAGCGTTGGCGCTGACACCGATCGCGGCCGTGCAAAATCGCTGCAATGTGCTCGAGGCGCGCGACGTCAAAAGCGGGCTCGTCGCCCGCTGCGGCGAGCTCGGCATCGCGTACGTTCCCTACTCGCCTGTTGGCGGCCACTGGGGGCACCGCAAGCTCGCGGCGAATGCCGATGTCGCGCGCATCGCTGCGAAACACGGCACGTCGCCGCACGCGATCGCGATCGCGTGGCTGCTCGCGCTCGGGCCGCACGTGCTGCCCATCCCAGGCGCCAGTAAAGTCGCGAGCATCGAGAACAGCCTCACTGCCGCTGCACTTACGCTCGACACCGACGATCTCGCGGTGCTCGATCGTCTGAACACGCCGCGCCGCTGAGCCGCGGCTTGGGTTTTCGAGGCAGGAGCCTCGGGCAAATCGCGCGGTTTTTCGGTCATGGGCGCACACGCCTCGCGGCGGAATACTGCCGGCTATGGCGATGTCATCCACGAAGCCCTTCGAGCGCGCCGTCGCGTATGCGCCCGCGACGCTTGCGTATCTGCGTGCCACCGACGAACGACGCGTGGTCGAGGCTTCACATACGGATTCTCTCGACGCCTGGATACTGAAACTTGCGAAGCACGTCGCGGCGAAGGACGCGAAAGCCCTGCCGGCGCTCGCCACGGCGCTGAAGGCAGCCGCCCCGCTCGAGCAACAGGGCACAGCGGCGCAACGGGGGCATCTTGCGGCCGCACGCGCCTGGCTCGCGCGCGAGCCGTTACAGGCGGCGCGCATCTACACGCACATCGCCGAGAGCGCGCCTCACGATCTGCTCGCCGTGCGGCTCGCACAATCGGGCTGGTATTTTCTGGGACAACGCGCGCGCGTGCGCCTGGTGGCAGAGCGCGCGTTGCACCAGTGGTCGCAATCAGACCCGGGCTATGACGTGCTGCTCGCGATGACGGCATTCGGTCGCGCCGAGAACGGCGACGGTCGCGGTGCAACCGCCCTCGCGCAGCGCGCGCTGCGGATCGAAGCGCGCTCGCCGTACGCGTGGCATGCGCTCGCGCACGGCCTCATCACCGAGGGCCGCACGGTCACCGCACATCGCGCGCTCGCAGATTCACAGTCGTTGTGGAGAATCGGCGGACGCATGGATGCGCATATCGCCTGGCATCAGGCGGTCTACGCGCTCAAGATCGGCCGGAGTTCCGAGGCCGTTGCCCTATTCGACCGCGAGCTCGCCTCAGCCAACGATGCCAGCACGTGCGCCGACGCGACCGATCTGCTCTGGCGGCTCGAACTCGCCGGCGCGGCTACGGGCTTGCGCTGGCACGCACTCGCAGCCGCGTGGTCGCGACATTTCACGCCAGGCTTCTGGGGCTTCCTCGACGTGCTGGCCGGCATAGCCTTCGAGCGCGCGGGGCGATCGGCCGATGCGAAAGCGCTGCGCAAGGCGATCAGCGAGACGCAAGCCACCGAATCAACCGCCGCGACTCGCCAGGCGCTCGCGGCGATCGACGCGTTCACGCAGGGCGATCACGCACGCGCATGCGGGCAGCTGCGCGCCGCCCTGCCGCTGCTCGGCGGCAGCGTGCCGCAGCGCGAACTGCTCGAGCTGACGCTGGCTGCGGCGGAGCAAGGCTCCGGTGGCGAATGTTTGGTCGCGGCCGCGGCGTGAGCCGCCCCGCTACTGGGGTTGCGGTTTCAGTGTCAGCGTCTCGACGACGAGCCATACCATCACGGCTGACCCTGCGAGGCCGATGCCAGCGACGGTGAGACTCGCAGCCGCGAGGCCGCCGGCATCGACGACGGTGCTCGTGAGCATCGGCGCCACGCTGATGCCGACGTCGCCGATCAGCCGCCACAAACCGAGGAACTGGCCGTGGCGCCCGCTCGCGCGGGCGAAGTCCGCGCCCATGATCATCACCACGCCTGTGCCGATGCCGTTGGCAAAACCGAGCAGCGTCGCGATCGCCAGCAGCGAATAGAAACCGGACGCCAGCGGCAGCAGCGCAAGTCCAATCGCATACAAAAGCATGCTGGGCACCGCACTCCACTTGCGGCCCCAGCGGTCCGCCAGCACGCCCGACGGGTAGAACAGTGCGATGTCGACGACGGTCGACATCGAATAGACCGCACCGATCGTCGTGATGCCGAGGCCCACGTGCTGGCCAAACAACGGCACGAGCAGCTGGCGTGACGCACGCATCAACTGCAGCACGAGCGCACTGCCGCCTGCCGTCGCGAGCACTCGGCGCTGGTCGACCAGCACCGCGAGCGTGCCACCGAGGCTCGAGTCGCGGTGGTCGTGCTCCACGAGGACCTCGCGCGCGAACGACAACACCATCACGGCAGCAAGCACGGCGCAGACGGCGCCAGCCACAAACGCAATCGGGAAACCCACCACGCCGGCCAGAAAGCCGCCGGCGACGGGGCCGATCAGCGCGCCGCCGCGCTGCAGCCCGGCCATCGCCGCGATTGCACGCCCGAGCTCGTGCGTGCTGCAGATGTCCGCGAGATACGACTGCCTGCCGAGCATCCACGCGGCGTGGCCCGTGCCGAGCGCAACGGCCGCGACCCCCAGCATCCACGGATTATTGGAAGACGCCAGCAGCACGAGGCTAAACAGAATGAGGCTTAAGCCCCCGAGCAGCACGGGCTTGTCGCCGAACCGCGCGACCAGCATGCCGGCCGGCACGTCGAACAGGAGGATGCCGACGCCACGCAGCCCCGCGATCATCGCGGCGAACGCGGCGCCAGCGCCGGAATCGAGCACGTACAACGGCAACAGGATCGTGAGCGCTTCCTGGCTCACGGCCATCAACAGCGACGGCACATACACCGGCAGCAGCAGTCGGTCGTAGGGCGAAGGCAATCGCAGTGAGATCAAGTTCCGCCGCCTTCGTGTGCGGATTGCGGCGCGCGAGCCGGCGCGCGCCGATCCTTAACGCTCGTCATGCGCGCAATTCTAACGGCGGTTGAAAAAGTTCGCTGGTGTGGGATGCTGGCCGACATGCCGACGACCGAAGAATCCACGCCTCCGTTGCCGACCGACGAGCCGATCGGGGCGCAGGACAATGCGGCGGCAGACGCGGTAGGCGCGATCGACGAGCCCTTCGTCGTCACGGTCGCCGGCGACGGGTTGAGCCCCGCCGTGCGCCGCCTGGTTCGCCAGTACGACCTCGATATCACCGGAATCCACGGCACGGGCCCGGAGGGCCGTATCCGCGTCGGCGATGTCATCGGTATGCTCGGCCCGCGCGCGGAGCAGGCCGTACGCGGCGTCACCACTCCGCGCCCGGCGCCGCTTGAAGCCGACGACAACGATGTCGAGCTGCCCACGGAGGAGTCGACTCCTGCGGCAGCGGCAGCGGCAACGCCAGCAACAGCGGCAGCGCCAATGCCAGCGCCGGCCACCGCCGCTCCGATTACCACGGTGTTCGAATGCGATCTCGCCCGCGTGCTCGCACACCGCAAGCGCCTGCGCGCAGACAAGGTCGAGCTCCTGCTGACGAGCTATTTCGTGGCCGCCTACGTCGAGGCCCTAAGCGCGGTGCCCGAGCTCGCCGTCGGCGCGGCGCCCTGCATAGGCATCGAGCTCACCACGGCCGAAGGCGACTCACGGCCGCTGAGGCTCGACGTCGGGGGCATCGCCGCCGAGCCGCCCGGGGAACGTGCGCGCACGATAGACGCCGCGCTGCGGCTTAGCCTCGGCGCGGATTTGACGAACGCGAGCCTGCTGGTGCACCACTACGGCGCGAGCGGTAGCCTGATCGCAACGCCAACCCCGATTGGCGCCGGTCACGTCGCGAGCTTAGGGGTAGGCCGCGTGCGGCGCGAGATCGTGCTGCGCAACGTCGACGGCGACGAAACGCCGCGAGTGACGACGCGTTGCCACCTGAGCCTGTCGTTCCTGCCCGAGCACGTGACGCTCGCGCGCGCGAATCTGTTCCTGGCGCACGCGGTGCGCCTGCTAGAGCAGTGGCCCGAGTGACGAAGCACGCAACCTCGCGAGCGGCCATCGGTTGTGAGCTCGCGCGCCGCGTCGCATCGCTCGCCCTCGTGCTCGCGCTTGCGGGCTGTGCCGGCACGGCGATCACCTCTAAGCCTGGCGCGTTCGACGCACAGCACGTGCGCGTGACATTCATGAAGCGCGAGCTGCCGGTCACTTACGTCAAGCCCGCGGAGGCCCGCCACCCGGGCTACTTCGTCGTATTCGCCACCGGCGACGGCGGCTGGCACGGACCGAGCGCCGCGCTGTTCTCGCACTTGGCCGAGCAGGGTTACCTGTTGGCCGGCCTGAGCTCGCCCGAAGTGCTAAAACGTTCGCTGGGGCGCCGCTTCAGCCCCACGCAGGCGACTGCGAATCTCGCCGGCCTGTACGCGCGGATCCGCCGCGACCTCGGCGTCGACGCGTCGGCCTCGATGATCGTCGTCGGGTTCTCGCGCGGCGCAAGCATCGTGGCGTACACGGCGATGAACCCGCGACTGCGCGTGGGGATGGCCGGCACGGTAGCGATCGCACTGACCCGCGAAGAAGAGTACGTACGCGCACCGACGGGCCGGCGCCGGTCCGAGCTCAAGGTCGACGATCAGGGGTTACAGATCTACCCGTCGCTGGCCGCGGTGAAGGGAACACGACTCGCGGTGATCCAATCTACGAATGATCACTACGTGCGCGCGGCCGAGTCACGCGAGCTACTGGGGCCGGACACGCAGGAACGCCGCCTCTACGCCGTCGAGTCGCGCAATCACATATTCGGCGGCGGCCGCGACGTGCTGATGAGCGACCTCGACGACGCCTTGCGCTGGATCGAGACCAAGGCGCAGCCGGACGCGGCTGCGCCTTAGCACACGACGCTATTTAAGAACGGCGGCGATCGCGTCGGCCACGGTATCGACATTGCTGTGGTTGATGCCCGCGATGTTCACGCGGCTCGATTCCACCATATAGATGTGGAACTCGTCGCGCAGCCGAATGACCTGTTCCTTCGTGATGCCGAGAAACGAGAACATGCCCCGTTCCTTGGCAATGAACGAGAAGTCGATCGGCGTCTTGCGCGCGGCGAGCTTGTCGACGAGGAGCTTGCGCAGCCCGTTCAGCCGGCCGCGCATCTCCTCGAGCTCCTTGACCCACTGCGCACGTAGCCCCGCATCGTGCAGGATGTAGCTCACGATCGCGGCGCCGTGATCCGGCGGCATCGAGTAGATGCCGCGCGCCACGTTCGACGCGTTCGCAAGCACTAGCTTCGACGCTTCCGGAGTCGCGGACACGAAGCTCGCGGCGCCCACGCGCTCGCGATAGAGCCCGAGGTTCTTCGAGCACGACGACACGACGACCACTTCCGGTAATCGCGAAGCCATGAGGCGCGCGCCGTACGCGTCTTCTTCGAGCCCCTCGGACAGGCCCTGATACGCAAGGTCGATGAACGGCACGAGGCCGCGCCGCTCACAGAGCTGCGTCAACGCTTCCCATTGCTCGCGCGAGAGATCGGCGCCGCACGGGTTGTGACAGCAGCCGTGGATCAACACGATCTCGCCGGCTTTCGCCTTATCGAGCTTGCCGACCATCGCGTCGAAGTCCACGCGATGGTGGGCGTAGTCGTAGTACGGGTACGTCTCGAGTTCGAGGCCCGACATCTTCAAGAGCGGAATGTGGTTCGGCCACGACGGATCGCTGACGTAGACCCGTGCGTTCGGCTTGCTGCGAGCGAGCAGATGCCCCGCCACGCTGAGCCCACCGCTGCCGCCCGGCGTTTGCACGGTCGCCACGCGGCCACCCTTGAGCGCCGGATGATCCTTGCCGTACAGCAGCTCGGCAATCCCTGAGTTGAAGCCCGCGTTGCCCGCGATCGCGACGTAGGTCTTGCTGTCCTGCGCCTCGATGATCGCCTTCTCCGCGCGTTTGACGCTCGCGAGCACGGGCGTGAGCCCCTGCTCGTCCTGGTAGACGCCCACGGAGAGATCGATCTTGCCGGGATCTTTGTCCGCGCGGAACAGAGTCATGATCCCTAGGATCGCGTCCGGCGGCATCGGCTTCAGTGTTTCGAACACAACGGTTCCTCGAGGAATGCGCGGGGTGCCCCCGCGAGCGGGCGGTATAGTATGTAGATCGCCCCGGCACAACAATAGGCGCGCGCACGGGCGCAGTAGATAGATTTTGTGAAAGTCATCTTGAAAGACGGCGACGGCGGCCCCGAGGTGTTGAAACCGGGCACGGCCCCCGACCCTACACCGGGCGTAGGCCGCATCCTGATCCGCGTGCACGCGACGAGCGTCAACCGGCCGGATATCGTGCAGCGCCAGGGCAACTACCCGCCGCCACCGGGCGAATCGCCGATCCTGGGGCTCGAGGCGGCGGGCACGGTCGAAGCCGTGGGGCCCGGGGTCACGGGTTTTACGCCGGGCGAGCGCGTGTTCGCGCTGCTCGGGGGCGGCGGCTATGCCGAGCTTGCCGTCGCGCACGCCAGCCACGTCATGCGAATCCCGCCGAATTTGAGCTTCGAGCAGGCCGCGTGCATCTGCGAGACCTACCTGACGGCGTACATGAACGTCTTTCTGTACGCGCGCCTGGCCGACGGCGAGACGGTGCTGCTGCACGGCGGCGGCGGCGGAGTCACGACGGCGGCGATGCAGCTCGTGAAAGCGCTGCGGCCGCGAGCACGCGTGCTCGTGACCGCCTCGACCGCCAAAGTCGAACGTGTCAAAGCCCTGGGCGCGGACGTCGTGATCGACTATAAAACCGAGGACTTCGCAGAGGCCGTGCTGCGCCACACGGAGAAGCGCGGCGTAGACGTGATCCTCGATCACCTCGGGGGTTCGTACCTCGCACAGAACGTGAAGGCGCTGGCAACGGGCGGCAGGCTTGCGCTGATCGGCGTCATGGGCGGCCGCAAGGGCGAGCTCGATTTGGGCCGCGTGCTCACGCAGCGGCTCGCGATCATGGGCTCGACGCTGCGGCCGCGGCCGGTCGAGGACAAAGCCGCGATCATCCGCCAGTTCGAGGCGGAAGCCATGCCGCACTTCGTATCCGGCCGCATCGTGCCGCTGATCCACCACATTTATCCCCTGGACCAGGCCGCCGCCGCGCATCGCGCGATGGAAGCCAGCGAGCACTTCGGCAAGCTCGTGCTGCGCGTCGTGGAGAGCTAGCACGTGACGATCCTGCGCAGCCTGCTGTTCGTACCAGGCAACAAAGCGAACATGCTCGACAAGGCGCTCGCCTTGACGCCGGACGCGTTCGTGCCAGACATGGAAGACTCCGTGCCCGCAGCGGAGAAAGCCAACGCGCGCGACACCGTGCAGTCCTTCCTGCCGAAGCTCGCGGCGCGCGGCCGGATCGTGATCCCGCGCGTGAACGCGTTCGACACGGAATGGTTCGACGCCGACGTGGCAGCGGTTGTCGGCCGCGACATCTTCGGCATCTCGATAGGCAAGGTGCGCACTGCGGCCGATATCAGCGCTATCTCGCAAGCGCTGGCAAAGCACGAGCAGCTTGCGGGCCTACCCAACGGGCATTTGAGACTCTTGCCGTGGATAGAGACCGCCGAAGCCATCGTCAACGTGAATGCGATTTGCCGCGCCAGCGAACGCATTGTCGCCGTCGCGTTCGGCGGCGAAGACTTCACGAACGACATGGGAATCGAGCGGCTCGCGGACGAGTCGCAGGTGGCCTACGCGCGCCAGCGGCTGTGCGTCACGGCGCGCGCCGCTCATGTGCTCGCGCTCGACACGCCGTACTTCAAGCTGCGCGATTCGGACGGCCTGCGCACGAACTCGGCACACGCGAAGAGCATCGGCTTCAAGGGCAAGTTCGCGATCCATCCAGAGCAGATCGATGCGTTGAACGAATGCTTCTCGCCATCGGAAGCGGAGATCGCGCACGCGGAACGCGTCGTCGCGGCGTTCGACGAAGCGGAACGGCGCGGCCGCGGCTCGACGTCGCTCGACGGCTGGGTCATCGACGTGCCCGTCGTCAAACGCGCACGTGCGCTGCTCGATCTCGCACGGCGCATCCGCGAAGATCGCGACCGCTGAACCTCGCGCCATCGATGCGCTCGGGACTTCCCATCGATGCGGCTCTTCCGTCGCTAGTCGCAGCGCTCGCAACGCAGCGGAGCGCGGTGCTCGTGGCGCCACCCGGCGCCGGCAAGAGCACCGTCGTGCCCCTCGTGTTGCTCGAGCAACCGTGGGCCAAGGGCAAGAAGATCGTGATGCTCGAGCCACGACGGCTGGCGGCGCGCGCCGTGGCCACGCGCATGGCGTCTACGCTGCGCGAGAACCCCGGCGAGACGGTCGGCTACCGCATGCGGCTCGAGACGCGCGTCGGCCCGAGCACGCGGCTCGAAGTCGTGACGGAAGGCGTGTTCACGCGCATGTTGCACGCGGACCCGGCGCTGAGCGGAATCGCCGCCGTGCTGTTCGACGAGTACCACGAGCGCAGCCTGCACGCGGATGCCGGCCTCGCGCTCGCGCTCGACGCGCAGCAGCACGTGGCGCCCGAGCTCAAGCTGCTGGCGATGTCGGCCACGCTCGACGGCGCTCGAGTCGCCGCACTGCTCGGTGGCGCACCCGTGATCGAATCGGAAGGCCGCATGTTCCCGGTCGACGTGCGCTACCTCGGCACGGGGCTGCCAGCACTGCCGGCTTTCGGCACCGAGCCGATCGACGCCGCGGTGTCGCGGGCGGTGCAGCGCGCGTTGCGTGAAGCCGAGGGTGACGCGCTCGTGTTCCTTCCCGGCGCCGGCGAGATCCGGCGCACGCAAGCGCGGCTCGCGGAGGCCGGGCTCGGCGCAGACGTGGACGTGCTGCCACTCTACGGCGAGCTCGCGTTCGGCGAACAGGACGCGGCCCTCGCGCCGGCACGGGCCGGACGCCGCAAAGTCGTGCTCGCCACCAACATTGCAGAGACGAGCCTCACAATCGACGGCGTGAAGATCGTCGTCGACTCCGGTGTCGAGCGGCGCAACGCATTCGATCCTTCGAGCGGCATGAGCCGGCTCGAGACGCAGCGGATCTCGCGCGCGTCGGCGGAACAGCGCGCGGGCCGCGCGGGCCGCACTTCGCCCGGCGTGTGCTATCGGCTCTGGAGCGAAGGCGCACAACGCAGCCTCGCGCCGTTCGCGCCGCCGGAAGTCACCACCGCGGATCTCGCGCCGCTCGCGCTCGATCTCGCCGTGTGGGGCACGCCCGCGACGCAGCTGCGCTGGCTCGACCCGCCACCGGCCGCCACGCTCGCGAGCGCGCGCGACCTGCTCGTGCGGCTCGGCGCGCTGGA
>PMCP01000054.1:0-6005 GCA_003155415.1 Gammaproteobacteria bacterium
ATTACGTTTTCACACAGTCTCGGTCGGTAGCGGACATTAGCACTCGACCCGCCGAATGTCCGCTCTAAAACGAGACAACTACGGCCACCAATCCACGGCCCGACCGCAAACAAACATCCGACACCGATTTGCGGCGGCCCTCCAATTCTGTTTATCAGTTTGGCGCCAAGATCCGTTTCACTTGATTGATGGCATGCTGAAAACCTGCGTTCGGATCTCGCAGGAGCCGCTCGGTTGCGTCCGCATGTGCGCGAACGCCAAGATCGTCACTCGCCCTCGCTCGTTGGAGCACCGGCTCGATCACCGCCTCCCCCAGCGAGCTCAGGGCTCTGCTGAGGCTCAGTTGCGTGCCGCGATCGCCGCGACCGAGCTGAGCTGCCAATTCCACTGCGAGGCCGCTTTTCTGATCGTCGGGTACAAGAACAACGGCAGCACGCCANNGGCGGGCCATGCCCTGGCGTCCCGGATCTTGGACAGTGTGTGCAGCGCTTGGCTCCGCGCCTGAACGCGCTCGGAAAGTAGCTCCACGAGAAGCCTCGGCACAGTGACGTCTGGCGAGAAACGGGTCAGCGCCCAAGTGAGCATGTCCCGAACGTAAAAGTCGGGCTCGATCGCGCAACGAGCTACGAGCGTGTCAACGAGACCTGGGTCGGCGTTTGATCCGGCTGCGAGAGCGGCTCTAAGCCGCGTCGACTCGTCATCGGCGCCTAGGAGGGTGACCAGATTCGCTTCCGATGCGTTTGTGCTTGTTTTGTTCATGCACCCAAGAACCCGAACGTTGGCGAATTGAGGCGATGCCCCACTACGTTCGCCATTCCGTCAAACCCTCGATCTCGTACAGCCGCGCCCAGCTCGGACGAGCGCGGACCAGATCGGCCAGGCGACGCAGCGCCGGCCACTCCGTGGCGGGCTTCGGCATGTTGCGCGACCAGCGCATGTACATCGTCGCGAGCAGATCGACGGCCGAGAACTGTTCACCGAGCATGTACGGACCGTTCGAATGCAAGTGATCGTTCACGAGCGTCCAAGCTGTCTCGATCTTTCCGCGCAGCGCGTCGCGTACGGCCGGCGTGTGCTCCGTCGTACCGAGATCCGGCGGATAGAACCACTGCCGGTACGGCGCGCCGAGCGCGCTCGCGAGAAACACCAACCACTGGCACCACGCGGGGCGCAGCTCGCTTCCCAGCGGCGGAGCGAGCCCCGCATCCGGGTGACGCTCGGCAAGTATCATCACGAGCGCCGCTGACTCGAAGAATGGGCGGCCGTCGATGACGAGCGTCGGCACCTGCCCCCGCGGGTTCACCCTCAGGTACTCTGGGCTACGCTGCGCGTTCTTGTCGAAATGAACCCGCTCGAGGCGATGGGCAACGCCGAGCTCGAGCAGCATGAGGTGCACGACCATGCTGGCCGTGCCGGGCGAGTAATAGAGCGTATACATCGGACGGTGTCTCGGGCGCGAGAGACGCAGCATAGCCGACCTCCTTAGCAGCAGACCCGGCGAAGCGGCTCATGCGTAAGACCATGGCTGTCATCCGATTCGGGGCTCGTTCGTTTAATGTCGAGGAGCCGTGAGGCAGGGAGGCCAAGCCAGATGCATCGCAAACAGGTTTTGACAGAGGAGTCCGCGCCGCCGTGCCGGACGCCAGGGGCCATATCCGCGGGTCTTAGGCGCGCCGCCGCCGTGCTGGCGGTCCTTTCGCTCGCCGCGTGCCACCACGGCGGCGGCGGTGACAATCAGCCGACCCCTGGAGCCGACGCCACCGTGACCGGCACCGTCACCTTCGACCTCGTGCCGACCGCGAACGTCGGCGGCGTATGGCAGCTCGACTACGCCAGCACGCGCAGCGCGCCCGCGCGCGGCGTCACCGTGCAGATCCTTCGCAGCGGAAGCGTCGTTGCGTCGACCACCACAGACGACAACGGTGCCTATTCGCTCACCACGCCTTCGAATCAGAACATCGTCGTGCGTGCGCGAGCCGAGATGATTCGCGCCGGATCACCCGGCTGGACGGTAGGGGTCACGGACAACACGCAAGGCGACGGCCTGTACGTGGAAGATTCCGCCACCTTTTTGCTGGGCGCGAGCGGAGCCACACAAGATCTGCACGCGGCGTCCGGCTGGAGCGGCTCGAGCTACACCGCGGCCACGCGGGACGCGGGGCCCTTCGCGATTCTCGACACGATCTACGATGCCATGCAGTTCGTGATCGCGAGCGAGCCAGCCCTCACATTCCCAACTCTCACGGTCCACTGGAGCGCGAACAACGCTCCGACCGTGAGCGCCACGGGACCTACCTCCGCGACTGGCCAGATCGGCTCGAGCCAGTACCGCACGGGCGCCGACCTCTATCTGCTGGGCGCGCAGGACACCGACACCGACGAGTACGACCGCAGCGTGATCACGGCGCTGTGGGGCGAGTACCTCGTGGATGCGTTCGGCCGCGACGACAGCGTCACGGGGCCGCGCGCCGCGGGCGACCAGCTCGACATGCGCCTCGCGTTCCGCGACGGCTTCGGCACCGCCTTCGCCGCCATGGTTGCGGGTGACCCCGTGTACCGCAACACGCAGGGCACGCATCAGGCGCAAAGTGTGTCGTTCAATGTCGAGGACGACTCGGCCACGGCCGCGAACCCGGCGCCCGGCTGGTTCAGCGAGCGCTCGATCCACGAGCTGATCTACAACCTCTACGACTCGAACGCCAACGCCCTGCCCGCAGGCTCCGCGACGCAGGACAACGTGGCCCTCGGCTTCGCGCCGTTGTTCAGCGCGCTCACGGCCCTGAAGACCACGGCCGCGCAAACGAGCATCTTCCCGTTCATCCACGCACTGCAACAGGCGGCGCCTAGCGCTCAAGCCGACATCGACGCACTCGTTCGAGCCGAAGGCATGGACAGCATCGTCGACGACTACGGCAGCACGGAAACACACTTCGGCACGCCCGCGACACCGAAGCTCGTCTCGGTGTATGACAGCGTGGCCGTGAACGGCGGTGCGAATGTATGCAGCGTCGACGACTTCAAGAGCAGCACGTCGGGAGCGATCGACAAGCTCGGCTCGCGGCGCTACGTGCGGTTCTCGGTGGCCACCGCCGGCACATATACGTTGCGGGCGACGGCCGTGACTCCACCGGCCGCAGCCGACCCCGATCTCGTGCTGTATCAGGTGGGAGGAATCGGCGCCGCAACCACCGCACCGAGCACTGCCTGCACCCAGTCCTGGCAGACGACGGCCGGCGTTTGCACGGAGAGCTTCAGCTCCACGCTGTCGCCCGGCGACTACACGCTCGAGGTGTACGAGTGGACGAACACGACGGACGACCCGCGGTATCCATCGATCGGCGACGTGTGCTTCGACGTCACCGTGACGGGACCGTGAGCGCGTAGCACCGCGGCGGTCGCGATGTCAGCCGCGATGCTTGAAGCGCAGCATGCGCTTCCGATTCTTGGCCTGGCTCGGCGTGAGCTTGTTGCGGTGGCCGCCGTAAGGGTTGTCACCCGTGCGCAGCTCGACGCGGACCGGCGTGCCGCGCAGGTGCAACGCCTTGCGAAACGCGCCCTCGAGGTAGCTCTTGTAGTGATCGGGTAAACGCGTTGCCTGATTTCCATGCACGACGATCCGCGTCGGATACTTCCCGCCCTGGTGCGCATAGCGCAACCGCACCTGGCGGCCGCGCACGAGCGGCGGCGGATTCACTGCGAGCGCGTCGGCGAGCACTTTGTTCAACCGTGGCGTCGCGAATTCCGCGCCCGCATTCTTGTGCGCCGTCAATGCGGCATCGACAAGCTCCGCAATGCCGCTGCCGTGCAGCGCCGAGATGTAATGAAGGCTCGCATACGGCACGAAGTCGAGCTTCCGCTCCACCTCGCGCTCGATCAGGCGGCGCTCGTGGCCCGAAAGGCCGTCCCACTTGTTGACGGCGACCGCGAGCGCGCGGCCGCGCTCGGCCGCGAGCCCCACGAGGTGCGCGTCCTGATCGGTGACGCTGTCGCGAGCATCAAGCACGGCGATGATCGCGCCAGCGTCCTCGATGGCCTTCAGGCTCTGCACGACACTGAACTTCTCGATCGCCTCGGTCAGACGCGCGCGACGACGAATGCCAGCGGTGTCGACGAGCACGAATTTCCGCTCGTCGCGCTCGCACGGCACGTAGACGCTGTCACGCGTAGTGCCGGGCTCCGGCGACGTGATGAGCCGGTCCTCTCCGAGCAACCGATTGATGAGTGTCGACTTGCCGACGTTTGGCCGGCCGATTACCGCGATCTTCGGGCCGAGCTGCTGCTCGTCGATCTCGTCCTCGGCGGCGGGAAATGTCGCGAGCGCGGCCGTCAGCAGCTCTTCGATGCCCTGCGCATGCATCGCCGAAATGCCGACCGGCGTGCCGAGACCCAGCGCGTGGAACTCGGCCTCCGCGATCTCGCTGGCCACGCCTTCAGATTTGTTGACGGCGATCACCATGGGCTTGGCTTCGCGCCGCAACCGCTCCGCGATCCGCCTGTCGTCGGCCGTCAGGCCGCTCCTGTGATCAGCGACGAGCACGACGACGTCGGCTTCCTCGATCGCGATGTCAACCTGCGCCGCGACCAGAGCGGTCATTTCGCTTGTGCTTGCGGTGGCCGCGAGCCCACCCGTGTCGATCACGATGAACGGGCGTTCGCTGAAACGGCCGACGCCGTAGCGCCGGTCGCGCGTGAGCCCGGGATAGTCGGCGACGAGCGCGTCGCGCGTGGCCGTGAGCCGGTTGAACAGCGTCGACTTGCCGACGTTAGGCCGGCCGACCAGCGCAACCGCAGGCAGCATGGCCGGTGCGCCTACGAGGCGCCGTTGCGAACGGTGTACGCGGCAACCGTGCCGTCGTCACCTTGCACGTAGACGTTCTGGCCCACCACGAGGGGCGCCGCGCTGATACGCGTCTTGGTTGCATGCTCGCGCGCAACGAACTTGCCGTCCGCCGGGTCGAGCCAGTGCAGATAGCCATCGTAGTCGCCAACGACGAGCGTATTTGCGTAGCGCGTGGGTGCCGTCACGTCTCGAAGCCGCAGCGCTTCCTGGCGCCAGAGCTGCGCGCCGCCATTGCGGTCGAGCGCGATAACCGAATCGAAGTCGTTCGTCACGTACACGTTGCCGAAGTCGGCCGTGAGGCCGGCGTACGAGGACATGTCCTGCTGCCAGAGCACGACGCCGGTGGCAAGGTCGATGCCCACGGCACGGCCGTGGTAGCCGACGATGTACACGTCGTTGCCCACCACCTGAATACCTGCGCTCACGTCGACGAGCCGCTCGAGCTCGCTCCGCCCGGTCGGGTTCGCCACCGCCACTTCCCACTGGGCGTCGCCGGTGCGCAAGTCGTAAGCGCCCACGCGCCCGTTAGAGAAACCGCTGACGACGGTCATGCCCGCGACGCGCGGCGCGGTATTGCCGCGCAAGGTCAGGGCCGGGTGATTCTGCTGGACGCTCCACATCTGGTTGCCGGTCGCTGTGGCGAAGCCGCGCAAACGGCCGTCGACCGTGCGTAGCACGACGACGCCTGACGCGATCACCGGCGACGCGACGACTTCGCTGCCAATGGTCTGGAGCCACTTCTGTTCGCCCGACGCGGCATCGAGCGCCACGATCTCGCCGTCGCTGGTGCCGAACACCAGGATCCCGTCGCCGAACGCGGGCCCCGCGGCGAGCACGAGATCAGTTTTTACCGACCAGACCTTACGGCCGGTCTGCGCGTCGAACGCCGTGACTGCGCCGTTGTGTCCGCCCGCGAACACGCGTGCACCGTCGGACGCAGGCCGCAGCCCCAGACGAAGCTTCACTGAGCCCTTGCCGACTTTGCTGCTCCAGAGTTTGTGAACGTCGAGGGTTTTCTCGATGGTCGTCAGCGGGGCCGGTGGCTCGGCCTTGTCCTTCTTGCTGGCGCAACCGAGCAGGACCGACAGCCCGAGCAGTGCGAGCCCAAGGTGACGCAAGCTTCTCACGCACCCTCTCCCGGCTGCGCCGCTTTCGCCGGTTCAGC
>PMCP01000054.1:6020-13989 GCA_003155415.1 Gammaproteobacteria bacterium
CCCGACGAGACCATGGCCGCAAGGTACGCGGCGCGCGCCTCTTCGGTCTTGCCCTGCGCGACCAGGATGTCGCCCTTGATCTCGTTGATTCGCCCAGCGAACTTGCCGGTGTTGTCGACCGTGAGGAGCGCCAGCGCATCCGGATACTGCTCACGGTAAGCGAGCACGCGCGCGAGCCGCAGGCGCGCGATCATCGCGAGCTCCGCGTCCTTGCTGTGCTCCATGGTGTAGCGCAGATCGTCGGCCGCCCGTTGCGGATCGGTGATGAGCTCCGCGCGTGCCACAGCGAGGCCTGCCTGCTGCGTGTACGCCGCGCTCGGATAGTCCGCCCGCATCTGTTTCAACAATGTGCCTGCCTGTTCGAGGTTAGGCGCTGCAATCGCCTGCTGGATGGACTCGTAGACCATGCCAGCCTGTTCGGAGTTTCGTGTCTGGTAGGCCCAGTATTGGTTCCAGCCGAGCAAGGCCAGGCCACCCAGCGCCGCACCACCGATGAGAAACCAGCCGTTGTCGCGCCACCACTTGCGCAGCTGCTCGACTTGTTCTTTTTCTGACAGCAACTCGTCCACACGATCCTCCGGCGGCCAACTTTCGGCCCGCTATTCTATGCCGAGCGGCGCTCCGCGAGCAGCGCGGCGCATTCCTCGACACTCAGGAGCTGCTGCGGTTTGTCCTCCCGCAACGGCTTGACGCTGACTTTTCCGGCGCTTAGCTCGCTCTCCCCCACGATCAGGGCGAACCGCGCGCCGCTGCGATCGGCCCGCCGCAGCTGGGCTTTGAAGCCCCCCGCGGGGCCGCCGATCCACAGCTTGAGGCCCGGCACCCGGTCGCGCAGCTGCTCGGCCAACTTGAAACCGTAGCGCCGCTCCGCCTCGCCTGCCACGACCAAATGCGCGTCGGCCTCGAGCGCGCTACCGGCGCGCCCTTCCACCTCGAGCACCTCGACGATGCGCTCGATGCCGAGTGCCCAGCCAACGGCAGGCGTGTCACGGCCGCCGAGCTGCGCTACGAGCCCGTCGTAACGCCCGCCCGAGCATATCGCGCTCTGGGAGCCGAGCCGGTCCGTGAGCCACTCGAACACCGTGCGCGAGTAGTAATCGAGGCCACGCACGAGCCGTGGGTTCAGCGTGAACTCGACACCGACATCGGTGAGTAGCTGCTGTACCCGGTCGAAGTGCGCGCGCGATTCGTCATCGAGATACCCGGACAGCAGAGGTGCGTCCGCAATCAGCTGCTGCAGCGCCGGGTTCTTGCTGTCGAGGATACGCAGCGGGTTGCGATCGAGCCGCCGCAGGCTGTCCTCATCGAGCAGCTCACGATGCGCCGAGAAATATTCCACCAGCTTCTGCTTGTAGCCTTGGCGTGACTCCAGCGTGCCAATCGAGTTCAACTGGAGCTTCGCGCTCGTGAGCTTAAGCTCACGCCAGAGTCGCGCCGACAGCGCAATCAGCTCCGCGTCGATCTCCGGCTCGGCGAACCCGAGCGCCTCGACGCTCAACTGGTGAAACTGCCGGTAGCGGCCCTTCTGCGGCTTCTCGCGGCGGAACATGGGGCCCGAGCACCAGAGCTTCTGCTGCTGGTTGTGCAGGAGACCATTGCTCAGGCCTGCGCGGACAACCCCGGCAGTGGCCTCGGGGCGCAACGTCACGCTCTCGCCATTCCGATCGTCGAAGGTGTACATCTCCTTCTCGACGATGTCGGTCAACTCGCCAATGGAACGGCTGAACAGCTCGGTGCGCTCGAGTACCGGCAACCGCACGCGCTGATAGCCATAGCCTGCGAACAGGTTCGCGGCCGTCGCTTCGACGCGATCCCACAACGGCGCCTTGTCGGGCAGCACGTCGTTCATACCGCGCACGGGTTGAATCACCTCGGCCACGAAACGCTCACTCCTTGTCGCTGCCGATCGTGAAACGCACGAGCTTGCCTAGCCGCCCCTGTGTCGGAATGGCGAAGCGCTCGCCATCGACGGCGAGACGCACGGCGTCACCGTTGCCGAACGTCACCGAGACCGGCGGCTCACCGCGCATGACTGCGTGCCGGCCCGCTGCGCCGAGTTCGAAAAAAAGTTTTTGACCCCGCGCATCCGTGATTTCGGCCCAGCTCTCGGAGTCGAACGTGAGGTCGAGCGAGATTGGCGTGGCGCCGCGCGAGACCCCGCCGCCCGTAGCCGCGACCGCCGGAGCAATGCTCACAGCTGCGGCGATCGGTGTGGCGGCCACCATCATGCGCGGCTGCTCGATCGCGATGGCCGCCGCCCGCGTGTCGCTCGACGTGTCACTCGGCGTGTCTGCGCGAGCTATTTCAGTTGCGGCAGGCTCGGGCTGCGTGGGTACCGGCTCTGTCGCGGCGGCTGACTCCGAGTCGCCGCTCGCGGGCAAATTGCGTGCGCTGCCCGGAGCCAATTTGAATTCGCCGCCATTCAAATACCAAACCGCCAGACCCACGGCGATCAGCAAGAACACGAGCAGCGCGACGATCCACACCGTGATCTGCCGTTCGTCGCGCAGCTTGATTGGCTTGGTCGGCCTGACTTGAACGTCTTCGACGTTTGTTTGCCGGCCGTAGACCTCCATCAGTGCGCGTGGATCGAGGCCAAGACGCTGCCCGTACTGGCGTATGTAGCCTTTGACGAAAACCGGGGGGCCAATCTGCTCGAAGCGATTGTCCTCGATCGCCGCGAGGTGGCGAGCCTCGATGCGCAGCTCGGTCGCGATCTGTTCGATCGCGAGATCCTTGGCAACTCGCGCTTCGCGCAGTGCCTCGCCAAGATTCGTGGAAACCGTTGCCGCGGCCGCGGCAGCGGGCTGATCGCTATCGGCCATCGCGTCTCTGCTGCTCTTGCGCTTCGAGCTTCGCGAGCTCGGGTGAACCCTGGAATCCCGAGCGCAACTGCCCCGCGCACTTCTCGGTGCCGTCGCGATTCTTCAGCTGCGTCTCGACATTGACGCACATCAGCAGAACCGACGCCGTGGGCATCGACGAGTCGAGATAGCGTTGCACGAACGCGCGCGCCGCCAGAAAATTGCCGGCGTCGTACGTGAGCTCCATCAGGTTCTGGAGAGCGTCGGGAAACGTCGGATTGCGGACCAGGGCGCTACGAAAATAGTCGCCCGCCTTGTCATTCGCGCCCGCGTTGCGGGCACACACACCCGCGTTGGTGAAGGCCACTTCCGGCGTCGAATACGTGGGATTCTCCGTTGCGCGCTTGAACAGGGGTTCCGCATCGGGCCAACGATTCTGGCGACACAGGAACACGGCGTAGGTATTGGCGGCGCCGGAATTGTTCGGCTCGAGCTGGGTGGCGCGCTTGTAGTGCTTTTCCGCCTCCTCGAGCATCCCAAGCTGATCGTAAGCAATCGCAAGATACGAATGCGCGTCCGCAAGCTTCGGATTCTGTTTGATTGCGCGCTGGAGTCGGTCGACGGCGAGATCGAGATGGCCCTGCTTCAGGTAGCCGGCGCCGAGTCGCGCGTTGGCAAGTGCCGCATCGTTGCCGCGCTTGTCACGCGGCTCGCGCGCGGCGTGGGCGCAAACAGTAACCAACGACAAGACCAATAGCAGTACAAGGCGGAGATTGCTCATGGACTGCTCGCTCCCATTACCCTATCGCCGAGGCGAACCCGTTGACGATCGCGTACCCGCCCCGCCAACTGCCCGCACGCGGCGGCGATGTCGTCGCCACGCGGGCGGCGAATCGTCGTAATCAGCCCACCGTCGCGCACCGTTTTCCAGAACGCGTCAATCGCGGATTGCGTCGAGCACTTGAACCCGGATTCCGGAAACGCGTTGAACGGAATCAAGTTGACCTTGGCCGGACGATTGCGCAGCAGCTTGATGAGTTGCCTCGCCTGCGGGACGGAATCGTTGACGCCGTCGAGCAGCACGTATTCGAACGTGATCTGGCGGCTGGCCTGGCCGGCCGCGTACGCCCAGCACGCATCGAGCAACTCGGCGATCGGATGCACGCGATTGATCGGCACGAGCCTGTCCCGCAGCTCGTCCGTTGGCGCGTGCAGCGATACGGCGAGCGCCACGTTGCAGTCGCTCGCGAGCTTCACGATCTGCGGCACCACTCCGGCAGTGCTGATCGTGACGCGCCGGCGTGACAAACCATAGGCGTGATCGTCGATCAGGATCTGCACTACGGGCAGCACGTTGCGGTAGTTCGCGAGCGGTTCGCCCATGCCCATGAACACGACGTTGGTGATGGTGGCCGGCGCAATCTCACGGGCTGCAAGCACGACCTGGCTCATGATCTCTGCCGAGCTCAGGTTGCGATTGAAACCCTGATGACCCGTGGCGCAGAAGGCGCAGTCGAGCGCGCAGCCGGCTTGCGAGGAAATGCACAGCGTGCCGCGGTTCGGCTCCGGGATGTACACGGTCTCCACCGCCTGGTTGCCGCCGACGTCGAGCAGCCACTTGCGCGTGCCATCGTCGGAATGCTCGCGCTTCAGCACCGGCGGCAGCTCGAGCGTGGTCATCTCTGCGAGCTGCTTGCGCAGCACCGCGCTCAAATCGGTCATCGCATCGAAATCGTTCTCATGCCGCTGGTAGAGCCAGCGCATGATCTGCTGCGCCCGGTACGGTTTTTCGTCGAGGTTCTCGAAAAACTCGATCAGGCGCGGCCCTGGCATGCCGAGCAGGCTCAGCTTGCCGCCGTCTTTCGCGGGCAGTGTTACCGCGCTCGCGGACAAAGCTCAGCCTCGCTGAAGAAAAACGCGATCTCGACAGCGGCGGTTTCAGGAGCGTCTGAGCCGTGCACGACGTTCTCTTCGATGGAGGAAGCGAAGTCGGCGCGGATGGTGCCCGGCGCCGCCTGCTTGGGATTGGTTGCACCCATGAGGTCGCGATTGACCTTGATGGCGTTCTCGCCTTCGAGCACCTGCACGACGACCGGGCCCGACGACATGTATTTCACGAGATCGTTGTAGAACGGCCGCTGCTTGTGGACGGCGTAAAAGCCTTCAGCCTGGTCCTTTCGCAACTGCAGCATCTTGGAGCCGATGATCTTGAGCCCCGCTTTCTCGAAGCGCCGATACACTTCGCCGATCAGATTCTTCGCTACGCCATCGGGTTTAACGATGGAAAAAGTACGCTCAACAGCCATTAGTCACCTTTTAAACGCTAAAACTCTCACCACACCCGCACTCACCTTTCACGTTCGGGTTGCGAAATTTGAAAGCCTCGTTCAACCCGTCTTTCACGAAATCCACTTCCGTGCCGTCGATGAGGTCGAGACTCTCCGTGTCGACAATCACCTTCACTCCCGCCTGATCGAATACCACGTCGCTTGGCTGCACCGCATCAGCGTAGTCGATGGTATAGGCCCAACCGTTGCAGCCGCTCTTGCGCACGCCGAGTCTTAAGCCAACGCCGCTACCGCGTTTCTCGAGGTACGAGCGCACGCGCGTCGCAGCACTTGAAGTCAAAGAGATCGCCATGAGTTACCGTCCCTTGTCGTTGCCGGTCGCGAGATGGCGCCAACATGCCGCGACAGCATCCTCGATCCGAAGCAGCTTGCCGAGTTTCTCGACCGGCACCTCGAGCTCAGAGCACACCGCTCTTGCATCGAGCGCGCGCGCATCACTCTCGGACCGACCTTCGAGCCACTCGGCTACCCTACTCGCGGCTGCCACGGCGTGTGGACAACCGAAAACCTGAAAACGGGCCAGGCGAATGACACCACCTTGCAGCTGCAGCTGGAAACGAACCCAGACGTGCAACGTGCGGTCCTCGGCCTCGCCCGACACCAGACCGGGTAAGCCATTCGGCAGTTCCCCGGCTCTCTCCAGCGCCTCGAAGTATCGCGCTGTTGCGTTGCCGTATTCCATTGACAGCTCAACAGTTTAGCTCAAAAGCCTGAGCCCGAGCACCACGCGGGCGCGGATTTCGCGACGGAACGCAGTCGGCTGACCGCCCCAACCACCGTGGCCGCCGCCCGTACAACCTCGGCTTCGGTCGTGAAACGCCCGACACTGAACCGCAATGAGCTACCTGCCAACGTGTCGGAGAGGCCCATGCCAGTCAACACGTGCGACGCTTCGGGGCTATCGGCCGCGCAGGCTGATCCGGCCGACACCGCGACGCTGCGCAGGGCAAACCTGAGGCTCTCGCCGTCGACTCCGGGAAAGCTCACGTTCAGGACGTGAGCGGCGCGGCGGGCCGGCGCACCGTTCTGGCGCACGCCGGGAATTGCTCCGAGCTCCTGCCACAAGCGATCGCGCAGCGCGGCGAGTCGCGGCGCTTCGAGCAGTGGATCCGCGAGTTCATACGCCTTACCCATGCCGACGATCTGGTGCGTCGCCAGCGTGCCAGCGCGCAACCCTCGCTCCTGCTCGCCGCCGTGTAGCTGGGCCGCGAGCACCACGTGGGGCGCTATGTAGAGGGCCCCCACACCTTTCGGGCCGCAGATCTTGTGCGCCGTCAGCGAGCAAAGATCGATCGGTGCCGATGCGAGCTCGAGCGGCAGCTTGCCCACGCTTTGCGCCGCATCGACGTGAAACGGCACGCCGCGTTCGCGGCACAATGCGCCGATCGCACTCACGTCCTGGATCACGCCGGTCTCGTTGTTGACGTGCATGATGGAGACGAGAGCCGTGTCAGCCCGAACGGCAGCGGCGACGCGCCGCGGATCGATGCTGCCGTCGGCTTCTGCGTCTACGTAGGTGACTTCGACTCCTTCAGTCTCGAGCGCGCGAGCGGTATCCAGCACCGACTTGTGCTCGATGCGCGACGTCACGAGATGCGGGCGCGGCTTGCGCTGGCGCCGCAGCACACCCTGTAGCGCCAGATTGTTCGCCTCCGTGGCTCCGGACGTGAACAAGAGGCGCTCCGGCGCCGCTCCAACACGCGCCGCCACTGCCGCGCGTGCGCCCTCGACACGCTGCCGCGCGCGCTTGCCCGCTGCGTGTTGCGACGAAGCATTACCGAATTCGTGCTGCAAACAATCGAGCATCGCAGCCGCGACCGCGGGATCGACCGGCGACGTCGCGGCGTAGTCGAGATAGATCTCCTGGTTGCTCATCACGAGCTCGGCGGATAACGCTTCGCCGGTGCCAGCGACGTCAACATGCCGCGCAGAATGTTCAGCTCGTTCTGATCGAGAGTGGCCTTGTGAAAAATTCTCCGCAGCTTCAGCTTGACCTGCTTCTGATGCTCGGGATGCAAGAAGCCGGATTCAGTCAGGAGCCGCTCGAGATGCCCGTGCAGCCCTTCGAGCTCCGCCGCGGTCGCCAGCGGCTCGTTGCTCTGCGGGCCCTCCGGCGGCTCGCGGCCTGGCATTGCCATCCGCAGCTCGTAGCAGAGCACTTGCACGGCCATCGCTAGATTCAGCGAGCTGTAGCCCGGCGCCGCCGGGATGTGGACGAGCTGCTGGCAGCGCGCGAGGTCTTCATTCGTGAGTCCCGACTGCTCCGGGCCCATGAGTATCGCCACGCGCGTGCCGGGGAGCCGCTGCCAGATCGTCGTTGCGCATTCGCGCGGGTCCGCGATCGGCAGTGCAACGGTGCGCAAACGCGCGCTCGCGCCGACGACCCAGCCGCAATCGGCGATCGCGTCGGCAAGGTCTTCGCACACGCGCGCGGCGGCGAGCAAGTCGTCGGCGCCGGCCGCACGTGCGGTAGCTTCGTCACTCGGAAAAAGATGGGGCCGCACGAGCGCGAGATCCGACAGACCCATCGTCTTCATCGCGCGCGCAGTGGCGCCGATGTTACCCGGATGCGAGGTATCGACGAGCACGATGCGGACAGGAATTTGCACGACGTGAGAATCGCTCAAGCGCGGCTCCGGAGGTTGCCGGCCCCGTCGCGGGTTTGCCTTAGTACCAGCGAGTATTCTACGCTGCGCGCCGAATGCACGGCATGGTCAACATCGCGGTTCGTGCCGCGCGGCGCGCGGGCGAGATCATGGTTCGACAACTGAACCAGCTCGAGTCCTTGCGCGTGATCGAGAAGAGCCCCAACGATTT
>PMCP01000054.1:14041-30212 GCA_003155415.1 Gammaproteobacteria bacterium
GTCTCGATCGCCGTGGCGCGCAATGGCGAGATCGAGCACGGCGTGGTCTACGACCCCTTACGCCAGGAAATCTTCAGCGCGAGCCGCGGCCAAGGCGCGCAACTCGACGGCCGGAAAATTCGCGTCAGCAAACGCACGACGCTCCAGGAGTCTCTCGTCGCGACCGGTTTTCCGTATCGCGCCAACCTGAAGTACCTAGACAGGTACCTCGAAATGCTCAAAGTCGTGATGCTCGGAACGGCCGGCGTGCGTCGCCCGGGCTCGGCTGCGCTCGACCTCTGCTACGTGGCCGCCGGCCGCGTGGACGCGTTCTTCGAGTTCGGACTCAGTAAGTGGGATATTGCCGCCGGCGCACTGATCATCCGTGAGGCCGGAGGCCGCATCAGCGACTTCCACGGCAACGACACCTATCTCGAGAGCGGCAACGTCGTGGCGGGCAACCCGAAGACCTACGCCGCGCTGTCGAAGCTACTCTCGCCGTTTACGGCGGGCATCTAGCCTATATCGTTGCCGGGACCTTAGTGGTGGACGCGGTATACGGGCCACCGCCGACGGAAATCGCCTTCAGGTTCGTCTTGTTGCCGTAGACCAGATTCACCAACCCACGGGTCACGACGACAGCCGTGAACACCGACGTGACGACGCCGATGCTCAACGTCACGGCAAAGCCCTTGACCGGCCCCGTGCCGAACATCAACAACACGACCGCAGCAATGCCCGTCGTGATGTTTGCGTCGAGAATGGTCGAGAAGGCCCTATCGAAGCCCGCACGAATGCTCGCTTGCGGCGAGTTGCCGTTACGCAGCTCCTCACGGATGCGCTCGTAGATCAGCACGTTCGCGTCGATGGCCATACCCATCGTCAGCACGATGCCCGCGATGCCGGGCAACGTGAGCACGAAACCCACCACCGACATGATCGAGATCAGCATCACGACGTTGGCGAGCAGCGCAACGTTGGCGAGAACGCCGAGCAGCCGATAGTAGAAGGAGATGAATACGAGCACGAGCAAGTAGCCAATGATGGTGGCCTGTATGCCGCGGTCGATGTTGTCCTGACCTAGCGACGGACCGATCGTGCGTTCTTCGACCGGCACGATGGGCGCGGCCAGCGAGCCGGCGCGCAGCAGCAGCGCGAGATCGCGAGCCTCGAAGATGCTCAAGCCCGTGATCTCGAAGCGGTTAGAGAACACGCCGTTGATGCGCGCATCGTTGATGACGGTTTCTTTGCGCTTCGGCGGGCCCGGCACGAACTGGCCGTCTTTTTCGATGAGCTGCGGCTGGTCCTCGATGAACAGCACGGCCATCAGGCGGCCCATATTGTTGATCGTGGTGTCGAGCATCTTGCGGGCGCCGGTTGCATCGAGACGCACCTGCACGGCCGGCGAACCCTGGCTGGACTGCGAAAGGGCGTCGACGAGGTTGCCGCCCGAAGCGATGATGTCGCGACGCAGCAGGATCGGCGATCCGTCCTTGCGCTTATGCAGCTCCGAGCCGAGCGGCGCGCGCCCGCGCTTCTCGGCGTCGAACGCATTGTTCTCCATGTCGACCAGGTGGAACTCGAGCGTGGCCGTGGAGCCGAGCACGCGTTTCGCCTGGCCGGGATCCTGGACGCCCGGCAGCTCGACGAGAATCCGGTCGAGGCCTTGCCGCTGCACGACGGCCTCGGAGACGCCGATCGCGTTCACGCGATTGCGCAGCGTCAGTGTGTTCTGCTGAATCGCGAAGTCTTGCCGCTGCTTGATGGCGGCCGGCGTAAGCCGTACGGAGAAGCCTTGCCGGCCGTCGATCTCCGCTCGATCGATGATCAGCGTACCTGTGAGCTGGCCAAGCTGTAGCAGCTGATCGCCCGCCTCGAGCTTACGGATCATCGCCTCGGCGCGATCGAGATCGCCCGATTCGACGAGGCCGACGCGAAGCGCACCGTCCGCGACGCGAATGTCGCTACGAATGTTCGCGGTTCGAAACTGCTGGCGCAGATCGGACTCGTAGGTTTGCAGGAACTGATTGACCGCAGCGTTTAAATCGACCTGATAGAGAAAGTGCACGCCGCCGCGCAGATCGAGGCCGAGGGACATCGGCTTCAAGCCGATTGCGAGGAGCCATGAGGGTGCCCGCGACGACACCGTCAGGGCCACAATGTTGTTAGGTAACGCTTCGCGCAGTACGTCGTTCGCACGCAGCTGTTGCTCGACGTTCTGGAACCGCACGAGCGCCGCGGTGCCGTTGGGCTCCGCGGACAAGAACTGGATGCCCTTGTCCATCAACGTGGTGCGGATCTGCGTAAGCGTCGCCTGATCGACGGCCACACCATCCGAGCGCGACACGTGCACCGCTTCGTCGTCGCCGAACAGATTCGGCAAAGCGAGAATGATCGCCACGAGGACGGCGCCGAAGACGAGGAGGTTCTTCCAAAGCGGGTAACGATTCATGGCGGTGACTCGCGCGAAAAGCTAAGCGTGCTTCAAGGTGTCTTTCGGCAGGATCGAGGCGATCGAGTGCCGCTGGATCTTGACGTTGACGCCGTCGGCAATCTCGACGGTGACGAATTGCTCGCCAAGCTCCGTAACCTTGCCGAGCACGCCGCCGCCAGTAACGACCTCGGTGCCGACGCCAAGTGCCTCGACCATTTGACGGTGCTCCTTCTGCTTCTTCTGCTGGGGCCGGATCAGCAAGAAGTAGAACACCACGATCAACAACACGGGCAACAACAGCGCGCTCGTGATCGAGCCGCCGGCCGCAGGCGCCGCCGTCTGGGCTGCCGCATCGCTGATGAACAGATTCAGTAGGGATTCCATGGTCATTCCAGTGGAGTAAACGCGTAGCGTAACGCGGGAATTCTAAGACTGCGCGGCATTATGGCACAGGGTCCACGCTGGCGGCTTCGAGCTCGGCCGCCGCCACGGCCGCGAACCGGCCCGTTTCTATGCCTACCCGCAAGCGGGCCATGAGCCGCTGGTAGTAGTACAGGTTGTGCAGGGTGGCGAGCCGCGCCCCAAGGATCTCGTTGCACTGCTGTAAGTGGCGCAGGTACGAACGCGAGTAGTTCTGGCAGGCATAGCAGTCGCACCGCGGATCGATCGGCCCGGTATCCGCCTGGAAACGACTATTACGAATGTTCAACGCCCCCTCGCTCGTGAACAGCTGGCCGTTGCGGGCATGCCGCGTCGGGATCACGCAATCGAACATATCTATGCCGCGTGCGACGGCCTTCACGAGATCGGCCGGCGTGCCCACGCCCATCAGATACCGCGGCCGGTCGGCCGGCAGCGTCGGCGCGAGCCCTTCGAGCACGGCGAGCCTCTCCTCCTCCGGCTCTCCAACGGCAAGCCCACCCACCGCGTAACCAGGAAAGTCGATCTCGACCAAGCCCGCGAGCGACCGCTGCCGCAGATCGTGATGCACGCCGCCCTGCACGATGCCGAACAGCGCGGCATCACTGCCGGTGTCGCACTTCAGAGCGTCGAACGCGGCGCGGCTGCGTTTCGCCCAGCGCAGCGAAAGCTCCATCGACTCGCGAGCGGTGGAGTGGTCGGCGGGATACGCCGTGCANNATCAGATCGCCGTTCACGGGCGAGCGAAACTCGACGCCGGTCTCGGTGATCTTGCGCAGGCTCTTCAAGCTCCACACCTGGAAGCCGCCCGAGTCCGTGAGGATGGGCCGCTGCCAGTGTGTAAACGTGTGCAGGCCACCGTGCGCGCGTATCACTTCGATGCCAGGCCTGAGCAGCAGATGAAACGTGTTGCCCAATATTATTTGCGCACCTAGCGCCTCGAGCTCTTCGGGCGTCATGGCTTTGACCGTGCCGTACGTGCCTACCGGCATGAACGCCGGCGTATCGATCACCCCGCGACGGAACTCGATGCGGCCGCGCCGCGCGCTGCCGTCGCGGGCGAGCAGATCAAATCGCATGGGCTGAGCCGCTATTCGGTGTCACGAACATCGCGTCGCCGTAGCTGAAAAACCGATAGCGCTGGGCAACGGCGTGGGCGTATGCAGCGAGTGTGGCGTCCTTGCCGGCGAACGCACTCACGAGCATCAGCAGCGAAGACTCCGGCAAATGGAAGTTCGTCACGATCGCGTCCACGACCCGGAACTCAAACCCAGGATAGATGAACAGGCGGCTGTCGCCGGCAAACGGCGCGAGCACGCCACCGCGCGCGGCTGTCTCGAGCGCGCGCACGCTGGTGGTGCCCACGGCCACGACGCGCCCACCGGCTGCGCGGCAACGCGCCACCGCCGCGCAGGTCTCTGCAGAAACTTCCAGCCACTCCGCATGCAGCTCGTGATCCTCGACGCGCTCCGTTCGAACGGGCGCGAAAGTACCCGCGCCGACGTGCAACGTCAAAAACGCGCGCTCGACGCCAAGCTCCGCGAGCGCATCGAGCCGCGCGCGATCGAAGTGCAAGCCTGCGGTCGGCGCGGCCACGGCGCCAGGCGCCCGCGCAAACACGGTCTGGTAGCGCTCGCGGTCGGCTTCGCTCGCCGTACGCGCGATGTACGGTGGCAGAGGCACCCGGCCGTGCGTTTCTAAGAACGGCACGAGGTCTCGGTCGATCTCGAGCTCGAAGAGCGCACCGTCGCGCCCGATCACCCTGGCACTCGCCTCGCCGGGCAAATCGAGCTCACTGCCCGCCTTCGGCTTGTGGCTCGCCTTGAGCTGGAACAACCCGCGCCGCGCACCGAGCAGCCGCTCGAGGAGCAGCTCTACGCGCCCGCCGCTACGTTTCTGCGCATGCAGCCGGGCCGGCAGCACACGCGTATCGTTCAGTACGAGCAGATCGCCGCGACGCAGCAGCGCTGGTAGATCTGCGAACATCTGGTCACGTAGGGCGCCAGATTTGCCGTCGAGCACGAGCAAGCGGCTGCCGCCTCGCTCGGGCAGTGGCGCTTGGGCTATGAGCTCATCCGGCAGCTCGAAATGAAAGTCGCTCCGACGCATCGGAGCGGGATTCTAACGTTAAGGTACGGGCTCAGATGGGACTTTGCCTTCGATCGCCTCGCGGGGCTCGAGGCTCGTGAGGATGCGCGTCGTGTGTTCGGGCGACATGGGCCTAAAGAGTCGCGGCGGCCTGGCGCGGAGCAGCCCCTTTTTGGCACACTGTGCACCCGCCGCGTTGCGCCAAACCAGGGTCGCCGGCGTTGGCTAGCGTCGCCGGGATGGCGGAATTGGTAGACGCGCCGGACTCAAAATCCGGTTCTAGAAATAGAGTGTGGGTTCAAGTCCCTCTCCCGGCACCAGTTCGATGACCCTTCGGTCAACGGTTCTTGCGAGCGAGGCCACGACCTCCCCCATGACTGGGCAAACGTCCGGGACGGCCCGGCTCTGTAAATGGAGAGCCAGTGGCCTGGATACTGCTGATCTTCGCGGGCGCCCTCGAGATCGTGTGGGCGTACTACATGAAGCAGTCCGGAGGCTTCACGAAGCTCGTGCCCTCCGCCATCACGATCGTCACGATGATCGCGAGCTTCCTGCTGTTGTCTTTCTCGATGCGCACACTGCCCCTTGGCACCGCGTATGCGGTATGGACAGGCATCGGCGCCATCGGCGCGTTCCTTGTCGGAGCCTGGGTGCTTGACGAGCAGGTCAGCGCGCTACGAATGCTGGCAGCCGTGCTGATTGTCTCGGGGCTGGCCCTGATGAAGCTCTCGAGCGCGGACTGAGCGGCGTCCCGACGGGCTCAGGCCTGCAGCGCTACCACGAAGCAGCAGATTGCCCAGAACAGCGGATACTCGGCGCCGCCGAAGTTCCACATCCATTTGCCCGCGGACACGCGCCAACTTGCCCAGGATGCGACGATCAGGAATAGACCCGCGAGCACCGCGGCGTAGCGCGTGTAGATGCCGAAGATCAAGCCGATCGACGCTACGATCTCCACGGCAAACGACGCGTAGAGCCACACGAGGGGCGGACGCAGGCCGGCCTTCTCCATGAACCCCTTGACGAAATCCTGATTGCGGAACTTCACGACCAAATGCGGCAGAAGAAACAACCCGCACACGACGCGCAAGACGTGGGCGCCGTTCGTCACATCGAACTCGAAACCTTGCATCGACTCCCCCTCGGCCAGACCAGGCCATCGGACCCGTTCAGGGCCCTTTCTTCTTCAGCTGTATCGGCTTACGGCCGCGGCGCACTCGTATATTCAACATCTCGACGACCACCGAGAACGCCATCGCGAAGTAAATGTAGGCCTTCGGCACGTGCACGTCTGCACCTTCCGCGATCAATGCCACGCCAATCAGCACGAGGAAGCTGAGTGCAAGCATCTTGATCGTTGGGTGATTGTCGACGAAACGCCCGATCGCGCCCGCGGCGAACATCATCACGACGACGGCCAGTACGATCGCGATGATCATCACGATCACATCATTGGCCAAGCCCACGGCGGTGATCACGGAATCGAGCGAGAACACGATGTCGATGATTCCGATCTGGAAGATCACACTGAAGAAACTGGCGTGCTTGGCAACGTGACCTTCCGAGTGTTCGATCTCGAGGCTCGAATGGATCTCGAGCGTGGATTTTGCGATCAGGAACAGGCCGCCGCCGATCAGGATCAGATCACGCCCGGAGATGTCGATGCCAAACGCGGTGAACAGATTCACCTGGAGCCGCATGATCCAGGTCAAAAGCAGCAACAGCAGGATGCGGGTGCCCATCGCGAATGCGAGACCGAGGACTCGGGCCCGCGGCCGCTGCGCATCGGGCAGGCGACCCACGAGGATGCTGATGAAGATGATGTTGTCGACGCCGAGAACGATCTCGAGCAACGTCAGCGTCGTTAACGCGATCCACGCCTCAGGCGAGGAGAGCCACTCCATGAAACGAGGAGCGGCCCGCTATTCGTCGATGGCGGCGGTCGGGTCGTCGAGCACCTTGGCGAGCGAATTCGGGGGCAGATAGCCGCCGATCAGCTCACCCGTCTCGGTAAAGACAGCTGGAGTGCCACGCACGCCGATCCGCTGGCCGAGCGCATAGGTAGCCTCGACTGGCGTCTTACCGCACTTCGCCGTGGGCACCTCGCCGCCGAGCTTGGCGCGCGTGAGCGCGGCGTTGCGGTCCGGCGCGCACCAAACACCCTCGGCCTTCGCCCATGACTCGGTGTTCGGGCCCGTACGCGGATAGAACAGGTAATGCACTTCGATGCCGAGCGCCGTGACCTTATCGATCTCGCGATGGAACTGACGGCAGTAGCCGCAATCGACATCGGTAAAGATGGTGACCGTGTGCTTCACGGGTTTGCCCGCGGCCGGCTTGAACACGATCATGCTGGCCGGATCCACGCTCTTCAGCATTGCGACGCGGGCCTTGGAACGGCTTTCCTCTGTCAGGTTCGCGCTTGATTTCGCGTCGTAGATGTCGCCGCGGATGATGTAGCGCCCGTCGCTCGTGACATAGGCAACGTTCGAACCGACGGCGACTTGGTAAATGCCCTGCAGCGGTGAGTTGCTGATGTCCTTGACCTCGATGCCGTTCAGCTGGCTCGCGAGCTGCTCTTTCGTGAGCTCCCCCGCCCCCACGCCGGTGGCGGCGAAGGTTAGAGGCAAAAGGCTCAGCGTTACCAGAGTTCGGGATGTCTGCACGGGCAGTCTCCTAAGGAGAGGGACGCGACGACCGCTCGAGGATTCTACCAATAAAGACCGCCGCAGGAAGCGTCGGTTCAACCGCGAGGATGGTGGCGGCTGTGCAGCTCTTTCATGCGCTCGCGCGCTACGTGAGTGTAGATCTGCGTCGTTGAAACGTCGCTGTGGCCGAGTAGCAACTGCACCACCCGGAGGTCTGCGCCGTTGTTCAACAGGTGCGTGGCAAACGCGTGTCGTACGGTATGCGGCGAAAGCTTCTTCTTGACCCCAGCTTTCTTCGCATAGCGCTTGATGATGTGCCAGANNAAGGCCTGGCGCGTCATGCGGTCGCCGCGACGGGTCGGAAACAGGTAGTCGGTCTGCCGCTCGAGCAGAATCTCCACACGCGGGCCGTTCACGAACTCTTTAATCCAGTCCTGCGCTTCGTCACCGAGCGGAATCAGCCGCTCACGATCCCCTTTGCCGACGATCCGGAGCACGCCCTGATTTAGGTTGACTTGACTGATCTTCAGATTGATCAGCTCCGAGACGCGTACGCCGGTGGCGTAGAGCACCTCGAGCATCGCGCGGTCGCGATGGCCCAGCGGCTCCGCGACGACCGGGGCCGCAAGCAACGACTCAACCTCTTCCTCGGTCAGCGACTGAGGGAGCGCGCGACCGATCTTCGGCATCGCGATCTGCGCGGTCGGATCCTCGGTGAGCAACCCTTCGCGTAGTAAATAGCGGTAGAAGCGCCGGAAGCTCGACAGCTGGCGCGCAGTCGAGCGCGGCTTCGCGCCCGACTCCACACGCCACGCGATGTAATCGAGGACGTCGGCCCGACTGGCGCGAGCAAGCTCGACGCTGCGCGACGTAAGCCGCTGGTTCAGGGCCAGTAGATCGGCGCGATACGCACCCAGCGTATTCTCCGACAATCCGCGCTCCATCCAGATCGCATCGAGAAAGCGATCGACGAGGACCTTGGGATCACCGGGTAGACTCATAGCCGCCTGAGCCGGGCTACTGTGCAAAAAATTGTGCGCCATTGGCTACGGTGCAGTTGACGAATCTTGTATATGGTTCAACACGTTATACACACTACTTGCCCAATACGGGGCTTTGCAGTGGATCGAGTATGCGTGAGCCCCTGACCCACCTGCGTGACCGCCTTCACAGAAGCCGGGGAGCGTTAACATAAAGAGAAACGTGTCACAGAAAGCTGGGGGAAAAATGGATCGGGTGTCGCCACGCCGCGACGGGTGCTTTGACATAAACGTCGCGCCAGCGCTGGCCCGCGCGGCGGGGAGCTGCCCGTGACTGGCCGCGACGTCGTCCAGGCCTGCTACGGAACCTACGCGTTGCTAGCCCTCGCCGCGATTGCGTTGCCCACGTGCGCGCTGCTGGCCGTAACACCCGGGCTGCAGCGGCGCCGGGGTATCGCCCGCCGCGCATCGAAACTGTTCTTCACCGCCATCGGCAGTCGGGTCCGCATCGAGGGCAGCGCCATCGAGCCCCACTACCCCTGCGTCGTCGTCGCAAACCATTCGAGCTATCTCGACGGAATCATTTTGACCGCCGCCCTACCCGCAGGGTTCACTTATTTGATCAAGCAGCAGATGACGCACGTGCCGATCGTGGGCTTCATCCTGCGACGGCTGGGCTCGGCGTTCGTCGACCGCGGGAACGCGAAGGATCGCCATCGGATTGCGCGAACCCTGGTCGGCCAGGCACGCAAAGGCGAAGCGCTGGGCTTTTTTCCGGAGGGAATGTTCGACGAGTCGCCGGGGCTCAAGCCCTTCCAGCTCGGCGCGTTCAGCGCGGCTGCGCGCGCACGCCTACCGATCGTGCCGGTTGTGATCTACGGTGCGCGACACAAACTACCGGCCGGTCGGCTGCTGGCGTCGCCCGGGCCGCTACGCGTCCGCATCTGCGACGCGGTGCACGCAACGGACGAGCCCTCGGCTCGCACGCTGATGCGGCTCGCCCGACGCGCGATGCTGGCCCATCTCGGCGAGCCCGACCTCGCTCCGCCAGAAGAGTCGCAAGACGCGTAGCACCGAAGCTGCCTCGCGGAGATCAGCGGCATCGCTACGCTACATTCCGGAGTAGTTGGGCCCGGAACCGCCTTCGGGCGGGACCCACGTAATGTTCTGCGCCGGGTCTTTGATGTCGCAGGTCTTGCAGTGGATGCAGTTCGCCGCGTTGATGCGGAACTCCGGCTTACCGCCGTCGCCGGTCACGACTTCGTATACGCCAGCCGGGCAGTAGCGTTGCGCGGGCTCCGCGTAGCGCGGCAGGTTCACCGCGATCGGCACGTTCGCGTCACCGAGCTCGAGATGGCAGGGCTGGTCTTCGTCGTGCGCCGTACTCGCGAGGAACACCGAGCTTGCGCGGTCGAATGAGATCACCCCGTCCGGCGCGGGATAACGAAGGCGCCGAGAGAACGACGCCTTGCGCATGCGCGCATGATCGGGCGCGCGATTGCGAAGCGTCAGCGGCAAGCGGCCATCGAGCACGTTCTGCTCGAGCAACGCCAGCGCGCCGCCGAACAATGGCCCGAGCTTCGCAACACCTGGGCCGAAGTTCCTGCCGAAACGTAGCTCGTCGAAGATCCACGACGACCGCACGCGCTCGCCGTAGCGCGCGAGCTCGGCATCTGCCGCCTCACCCGTCTGCGCGAGCGCGGCAAATATCGTGTCCGCTGCGAGCATGCCGCTCTTCATCGCGGTGTGGGAGCCTTTGATCTTGGCCGGATTCAAGAACCCGGCATCGCAACCCACGAGCAACCCGCCAGGCACATCGAGCCGCGGCAGCGACTGGAGCCCGCCCTTATTCACCGCGCGGGCGCCGTACGAGATCCTCTGACCGCCGACGAGCAAGTTGCGAATCACCGGATGCTGCTTCCAGCGCTGAAACTCCGCGAACGGATCGAAATGCGGGTTGCGATACGCGAGAGACACGATGAGGCCGACGTAAATCTTGTCCCCTTCGGCGTGGTACACGAAGCCGCCGCCGTCGGTCGCGAGACCGAGCGGCCAGCCCACGGTATGCAGCACCTCGCCCGCGCGATGTTTCTCGGGATCGATCTGCCAGATCTCTTTGAAGCCAATTGCGTAATGCTGCGGATCAACGCCGGCGCGCAGATCGAAGCGCGCTTCGAGCCGACGCCCGAGGTGGCCGCGACAGCCCTCCGCGAATACGGTGAAACGGCTCTTGAGCTCGTACCCGCCCTGATAGTTCTGTTTCATTGTGCCGTCGCGCGCGACGCCCATATCGCCGGTCACGACGCCGACGACGCGGCCGCTGTCGTACAAGACATCTGCAGCGGCGAAACCCGGCAGCACGTTGCAGCCCAGAGCTTCCGCTTGCTCTCCGAGCCAACGGCACAGATCCCCGAGGCTTACGATGTAGTTGCCGGTGTTGCGCATCGCGTGCGGCACCCAGCGATCTTCGAACGGTACGTTGCGCTCTGCGTCGCGCAGCCAATGCAACGCATCGGTCGTGACGGCGGTGCGCACCGGCGCGCCGCGCGCGCGCCAATCGGGGAATAGCTCGTCGAGCGGCCGCGGGTCGAACACGGCGCCCGAGATTATGTGCGAGCCGATGGCCGCACCCTTCTCGACGATACCGATTGAAATCTCGTTGCCTCCCGCACGCGCGAGCTGTGCGAGACGGCACGCAGTGGCGAGGCCGGCCGGTCCAGCACCGACCACCACAACGTCGAATTCCATGCTTTCGCGCGACACGTTCTGCGAATTGACCGGCAGGCGGGAAAAGGCGGCGCATTGTAACATCGCGATCCGACCGTGCCGCTGGCCGCCATTGCTCCATTCCGTGACCGAACCGATCTGGCAACCGTCCGTACAACGCAGTGCCGCGAGCAACATGCAGCGGTTTCTCGAGGGGAATCGTACGCGGCTCGCGGGCAGCGACTATGCGGCGCTATACGCCTGGAGCGTCGAATCGCCAGGCGAGTTCTGGGAAGCCGTGTGGAGATTCTGCGGCGTTAGCGCGGCGACGCCGTACACGGCATCCGTTCGCGACGTTCACAAGATGCCGGGCGCGCGCTGGTTCGAAGGCGCGACGCTGAACTTTGCCGCGAATCTGCTCGCGCCACGGCGCACCGGCGCGGCAATCGTGTTCGCTAACGAGCGCGACACGCGCGTGGAGTTGACGTGGCAGGAGCTGCGCGAGCACGTTGCGAGTGTCGCCGCGAGTCTGAAATCGCTCGGCGTCGGCAAAGGCGACCGCGTCGCCGGGTTCATCGCAAATCGCCCCGAAGCCATCGTGGCGATGCTCGCGACCGCAAGTCTGGGTGCCGTGTGGTCGTCGTGCTCTCCCGACTTCGGTGTCGACGCGGTGCTCGACCGCTTCGGCCAGATCGAGCCGAAGGTCCTGTTCGCAACCGACGGCTACTTCTACAACGGCAAGAGTATCGACTCGCGGCCCGCACTTCGCTCGATCTCGGCACGCTTGCCCACGCTCTCCGCGGTGGTCGTCGTGCCCTACCGCGACGACGCACCGGACATGAGCGGCATTCCGGGCGCGCTCGCGTACTCGCAGCTGCTGCGGCAACCCAGTGAGCTCACGTTCACGCCCGTCGCATTCAACGATCCGCTCTACATTCTCTATTCGTCTGGTACGACCGGCGTGCCGAAGTGCATCGTGCATGGAGCCGGCGGCACTCTGCTGCAGCATCGCAAGGAGCACGTGCTGCACACCGACATCTCGACCGGCGACGTAGTTTTCTACTTCACGACGACGGGTTGGATGATGTGGCACTGGCTCGTCTCGGCCCTCGCTTCCGGCGCAACGCTCGTGTTGTACGACGGCGCGCCACTGCACCCCGACCCCGGCGTGCTGTGGCGGTTGGCGGAGCGCGAGCGCATCAACGTATTCGGCACGAGCGCAAAATATCTGAGCGCGCTTGAGAAATCCGGCTACCGGCCGCGCGAGCACCATGCGCTACCCGCGCTGCGCACCATTCTCTCTACCGGCTCGCCGCTGGCGCCGTCGAGCTTCGACTTCGTGTACACCGATGTAAAGCAAGACTTGCAGCTCGCGTCGATCGCAGGCGGAACGGATTTGATCTCGTGTTTCGCGCTCGGCAATCCGCTGTTGCCCGTCCATCGCGGCGAGCTTCAATCCCGTGGCCTCGGCATGAAGGTGGAGATTTTCACGCCCGACGGCCGTTCGGTACGCGGGCAGAAAGGCGAGCTCGTGTGCACGGCGCCGTTCCCTTCCATGCCCGTCGGCTTCTGGAACGATGCGGACGGCCGAAAGTACCGCCGTGCGTACTTCGAGCGTTTTCCGAACGTCTGGCACCACGGCGACTACGCGGAGCTCACAACGAACGACGGCATCATCATCTATGGCCGTTCTGATGCGGTGCTGAATCCAGGTGGCGTACGGATCGGCACCGCGGAGATCTACCGCATCGTCGAGCAGTTCCCCGAGATCGCCGAAAGCATCGTCGTAGGCCAGGATTGGCTCGACGACGTCCGCGTAGTGCTATTCGTGCGGTTGCAGGCAGACCACGCTCTTGATGCCGCGCTCGAACACCGGCTGCGCGACGAGATCAGAAAACGCGCGAGCCCACGCCACGTGCCTGCGAAAATCCTCACCGTGGCAGACATTCCGCGCACGATGAATGGCAAGATCGTCGAGCTTGCGGTACGCGATGCGATTCACGGCCGCCCGATCGGCAATCGTGATGCGCTGGCGAACCCCGAAGCACTCGACTACTTCCGCGATCTCCCCGAGCTCGCTCAATGACCGGCCTTCTCGCGCAATACCGCCGCCGCATCGAGCGCGGCGAGCTCACCGCAGACCCGGCGCAAGCCGAAGCGATTGCGGCGCTGGACCGTCTGCAGCGTGATCTCGTGCGCGCCGGGCCCGCTCGACGCGGATGGCGCCGCCGACTCGCGGCGCTCGCGGGCCGCACGCACACCGCTCCCGTGCGCGGTCTTTACCTCTGGGGCAGCGTCGGCCGCGGCAAAACCTTCATGATGGATCTGTTCTTCGGCGCGCTGCCGTTCAAGGACAAGACGCGGCAACACTTCCATCGCTTCATGGCCTCCGTGCACGAGCGCTTGAAGAACTACCGCGATGTTGAGAACCCGCTCGATCTCGTCGCCGACGACATTGCAGCCGAGACGCGAGTCATCTGCTTCGACGAGTTCGCCGTCACGGACATTGCGGACGCGATGATCCTGGGCAACCTGTTCGCCGCATTGTTCGCGCGCGGCGTCACGCTAGCCGCCACGTCCAACATCGTGCCCGAGCAGCTGTATCGAGACGGGCTGCAACGTCAGAGATTTCTGCCGACGATCGCGCTGCTGCGCGAGCACACACAAGTACTGCACGTCGACGGCTCGGTGGACTACCGCTTGCGCGCGCTCGAGCGTGCGGACGTGTACCAGACGCCGAGCGGTGGCGCGGCCGATCAGCGGCTCGCCGAGTTCTTCGACGCGATCGCGCCGGATGAAGGCGACCACGGCGGCGCACTCGAGCTCTTCGGTCGCAAGGTCAGCTATCGCCGCGCCGCCGACGGCGTGATCTGGTTCGACTTCCCGCAAATCTGCGACGGCCCGCGCAGCCAGGACGACTACATCGAGCTGTCGCGTCTGTATCAGACCGTGCTCGTGTCGAACGTACCACGCTTCGACGTCACGCTCGAGAATCAGGCGCGAAGATTTATCGCGCTCGTGGATGAGTTTTACGACCGGCGGGTGAAACTGATTCTTTCGGCGGCCGCGCCGGTGGCGGATCTGTATGCCGGCGAGAAGCTGCGTCACGACGTCCTGCGCACTCAGAGCCGGCTACAGGAAATGCAGACGCGCGACTACCTCGCCACGGCGCACATGCCGTAGCCAACACCGCGGCTCAACCGAGCCGGGTACGAACTTCCATCAGTTCGGGAAAGAAGGCGGTGTCGACGGCGCGCTGCAGGTATTTCACGCCCGACGTGCCGCCCGTGCCGGGCTTCATGCCGATGATTCGCTCCACCGTTTTCAGGTGTGTGAAGCGCCAGGTCTGGAAGTTGATCTCGATGTCCACGAGCCGTTCCGCGACTTCGTACGCGGCCCAATACTGATCGGGGTGCTGATAGATGATTTGCAGCACGTCGACCACCCCGGGGTGATGTTCGTACTTCTCTGTCCAGTCACGCTCGACGCGCGTTTCCGGCACGCGATGGCCGACGCGGTACAAATACCGTAGGAACTCGTCATACAACCCGGGATGCTCGAGCGCGTGCTTGAGTTCGCGGTAGTAGTCGAGATGATGCGTGAACCGCGACAGCGCGGCCCGATCCTTGCGGCCGAGCTTGAACTCGAGCACGCGATATTGCGGCGACTGAAACCCCGATGCCGTGCCCAGCGTGTCGCGAAACGCGGAGTATTCCGAAGGCGTGAGCGTGGCCAACACGGACCACTGATTGATCAGCTGATGCTGTACCTGCTTGATGCGGTTCAGCACCTTGACGCTTTGCGGCAATTGGTCGTGCTGCAGAAACAGGATGGCGGCATCGATCTCGTGGATCACGAGCTTGAACCACAGCTCCGCGACCTGATGCTGGATGATGAACAGCATCTCGTCATGCTCAGGCGCATTGCTGATGGGTTGCTGCGAAGACAGCAAGCGATCGAGCTGCAGATAAGTCTCGTAGCGCACCTGCCCGCCGACCAAATGGCTCGTAGGCTGCACGGCCGGCGCGGCGTCCTTGTCCGAATCGAGTTTACTGCTCATCAGGGCACTTCCTGTTTCAAACAGGGTACTCGCTCTGAACACGAGGTCAACGTGCAGCGCGTCCAAGTTATGACGCAAGCGGTTGATCTTTAGCAGCAAAACACCGAACAATGGCGCCATGAAAACAAGCAAAGCGCGGCCGGCCATCGGCCAACTGGTCTTCGTGCGTCATGGCCAAAGCGACTGGAACCAGAAGAATCTGTTCACCGGCTGGCACGACGTGGATCTCACGAAACAGGGCGAAAGCGAAGCACGTGAAGCCGGACGAGTGCTGAGCAAGGAAGGCATCACCTTCGACATCGCGTTCACGTCGGTCCTCACGCGCGCTATCCGCACCCTGTCGCTCGTACTTGACGAGATGAAGCTCATGTGGATACCCGTCGAGAAGTCGTGGCGACTGAATGAACGCCACTACGGTGCGTTGCAAGGTCTCGACAAGGCACAGACGGCAGCCAAGCATGGCGACGCGCAGGTGAAGGTCTGGCGTCGCAGCTACGACATCCCTCCTCCGGCGCTGGAAACGAGCGACGAGCGCCATCCCTGCCACGATCCGCGTTACGCCGCGCTCACGCCAAGCGTGCTACCGGGCACCGAGTCGCTGAAGACCACACTTGTTCGCGTAAAGCCGTATTGGGAGGACCACATCGCTCCCGAGATCCTGCGCGGCCGCAACGTGATCGTCGCTGCACACGGCAACAGCCTGCGCGCACTCGTAAAGATGCTCGAAGGCGTGTCCGACGAGGACATAACGGAGCTCAACATTCCGACCGGCGTACCTCGGCTCTACGAGCTCGACGCAAATCTCAAACCGAAGCGCGCCGAGTATCTTGGCGACGCCGCCGCGATTGCCGCCGCC